>CAMFZO010000006.1 GCA_946006895.1 uncultured Clostridia bacterium
TGTGCGCAGCACACGGGATTCTTGATGAAACTTTTTCATCAAGAATCAGTATTAGGAGGTGCGTTATGAGTTTAGGAAATCAGCCGGATTTTGCACCGGTCCATAATTTGCAGCGGATGCTCCGGACCGCCCTTCCTGACGACGGCCTGGTCATTGACGGCATCTTCGGAAAAGAGACGGAGGATGCGGTACGGCGCTTTCAGAAATCACAGGATATGGAGCCTACCGGCGTGGCCGATGAGAACACCTGGGTCGTACTGAAAAGAGCATATCACCACGAACGGGTGCTCTTTGACAAGGCAGAGCCGTTGCAGATCGTCCTGCAGCCCCATCAAGTCCTGACCAAGGGCGCCAACAATTGCCATATGTACCTGGTCCAGGCGCTGCTTCTGGCCCTTTCGCTGTATCTTACCCAGCTACCCCATCTGACCGTCAACGGCAAGCTGGACGCGGAGACAGAAAAATCCATCCGCTTTCTGCAAAAGGCCGCTGATCTGCCGGAAACCGGCGAGCTCGACAAGCACACCTGGAGTCACCTGGTCCATCTCTACCGCTCTGTCGTCGGCGACGGTACCGGCGTCTTCCCTGTGCGGTAGATTTCATTTCTCGACAGGAAAAATTATTATTTGCTTTTTTTTTCTGTATCTGATATAATGTACGAAAGAATCTTTAACAAAGGAGCGGCGCACGCTTTGGCGGCGCGGAATTAACATGAAAAAGACCTTTTTCCTCTCTCTCATTTTGTGTGTCTGTGTACTGCTTTGCGTTACATCTTTTGTTTCTGCCGCACCGGAGGAGTTTTCCTGGGTTGATGTGGCAGTGCTTGCCGACGGCAACGCGGAGAATTACGCCGCGCATCTGCAGACAGTAGACGGTAAGTACTATCTGTTTCTTCCCTCCTCCGTTCAGGTCACGACAGTATACCTGAACTGTGAGCTTTCCGGGCAGGCCGACACCGTCACCATCAGCGGCAGCTCCGCCTCGCATTCTCTGAGCTCCGACGAGCCGATAGATCTGGTCGCTCTTTGCGGCGAGGGCAGCACCTATGCCGTCACTCTGACCGCCACTAGCGGCGCAAAGACCGCAGCGCTGTCACTCACCGTCGTGCCTACGGGCGACATCCCCAGTATGTTTCTGGTCAGCTCTGATCCGGTGAATGAGGGCCGGGAATGGATCGAGGCCAGCCCTACCAAAACCAATAAGACTACAGGCACCATGTACTGCGTCGGCGCCGACGGCAGCGTTATCTACGACGGCAGCCTGACGCAGATCAAGGGCCGAGGCAATTCCACCTGGCTGCAGGACAAAAAGCCTTATCAGATCAAGCTGGGCAGCAAAACTGACCTGCTGCAAACGGGCAAGAGTGAAAACAAATCAAAGACCTGGGTTCTCCTGGCCAACGCCGCCGATCCCTCCCTGCTGCGCAATCAGGTGGTCTATGATCTCTCCGTGGCCATGCAGCTCCAGCCCGGGATCGAATCTCGCTCCGTCAACCTTTTCTATGACGGCGAATACCGGGGCGTTTACCTGCTCAGCGAAAAGGTCGAGGTGGCAAAGGGCCGCGTGGACATCACAGACCTGGAGGAGATCAACGAATCCGTCAATCCCTCCATCACGGACTACGACAGTCTCGACACTGCTACGGCACAAACCGGCAACGGCGCGACCTATGTCTACTGTGTCGGCATGAAATCCCCCTCCGTCATCAACGGCGGCTTCCTGCTGGAGATGGACACGGAAACCCGTGCTCGCGAGGAAAAATGCTACTTTATCACCAAGCGTGGCAATTATATCGTTGTCAAAAGTCCCGAATACTGCAGCAAAGAGGAGATCCACAACATCGCCACCTACTATCAGTATTTTGAGGATGCGGTGTACTCCCACAATATCGAAGAGCTGGAAAAACTGGCCGATATGGACTCCCTCGCCCGCAATTACATTATCAACGAGCTTACCAAAACGCCTGATTGCTACCGTTCCTCTACATTTCTCTACCTTGACACCGACGGAAAGCTGGTCATGGCTCCCATCTGGGATTATGATTTGAGCTTCGGCATTGCCTGGGGCGGCTACATCACCAGTTGTGCCGAGCCCACAGGGTATTTTGCCCTCTATCATGGATTCTGTCAGGAGCTTTACGAGATCCCTTCATTCCGTCAGGCAGTTCACGACATCTATCTGGACACGGTCTTCCCGCTCCTCAATGCCATGCTGGACAACACTTCTGACTCCGCACTGGGTAATTTCAGCGACTACTGCGCCGAGTTGACCACCGCTGCGGCGGCTGACAGTATCGTGTGGCCGGTCCACAACCCCAACTGGTCTGCAAAAACCCAGGCATTGCATGACTATATTGCAAAACGGAACCAATGGCTGGCGGAAAACTTCGGTCAGTGGAGCGCAGAAGAAAAAGAGGAACTTCCAACCTATGATGACGTTCCGCGGGACGTTTGGTATTCTGACGTTGTCATGCAGGCCTCCAGGAAGGGTCTGTTCCAGGGTAAAGCGCCGGGAATCTTTGATCCGGAAGGTCTGACGACCCGCGCCGAGGCCTCTCAGGTGCTGTTCCGCTTGTCCGGCGATGAGCGGGTCGCCTTTGCGGGCGTCTTCTCTGACGTGGACAAAGCAGACTGGTTCGCTCCCGCTGTTCTCTGGGCCTACCGCAACGACGTGGTCTACGGCTATGACAACGGCACCTTCCTTCCCAACAGTGACATCACCCGTCAGGACATGGTGGTCCTGCTCTACCGTTTCGCCGGTTCCCCTGAGGTGAGCGGCAACGCCCTTTTCGCCTTTGCAGACAGCGGCAATGTTTCAGGCTACGCCGCCGACGCCGTGGAATGGGCCATCGAATCGGGCCTGCTGCGGGGTTATGAGGATAACACCATTCGCCCCTTCAACCATATCACCCGCGCCGAGCAGGCCGCCCTCTTTGTTCGCTTCGACGCACTGGAAAAATAAAAAAGCAGCGGCTCAGGTTGCAGTTTTCAGCAACCTGAGCCGTCTTTTTTATTCTGTGTACCGTTCCAGGAAACGGACCGTCCGCTCCTGCTTTGGTGCGTCAATGACCTGCTGGGGCGTTCCCTCCTCCACGATGACACCGTCGTCCATGAAGATGACGTAGTCAGCGACCTCACGGGCAAAGCGGATCTCATGGGTCACGACGATCATGGTCATATCCTGCTGCCGCAGGGAACGGATGACCTTGAGGACCTCTCCGGTCAGCTCCGGGTCCAGGGCGCTGGTCGGCTCGTCAAAGCAAAGGATGTCCGGCTCCAGGGCCAAAGCCCGCGCAATGGCCACGCGCTGCTGCTGGCCGCCGGAAAGCTGATGGGGATAATTGTCCATGCGGTTTTCCAGGCCCACCTGCTTTAAAAGCCTCATTCCCGTCTCGCGAATCTCGGCCTTGTCTCGGTCCTTTGCCAGAAGTGACGGCGCGAGGGTCACGTTCTGCAGGGCCGTGTACTGGGGAAACAGGTTAAAATTCTGAAACACCAGACCGAAATGCAGACGCTTTTTCCGCGTTTCCTCTTCTGTCGTCTTCTGGCGAAAGGCCCCGTCAAAGAGTGTCTCTCCCTCCAGGGTGATGGTTCCGGAATCCGGCTGCTCCAGGAAATTCAGGCACCGGAGCAGGGTGGTCTTTCCGCTGCCGGAGGAGCCGATGATGGCCAGACAGCCGCCCTTCTCCATGGAAAATGACACCTCCCGCAGGACCTGCGTCTGCCCGAAGCTCTTACATAATTTGTCGACTTTCAGCATTGCCATACCTCACACGCGGAAATAGTCCAGCCGCTTTTCCATGCGGCCGAAGAGCAGGGTCAGAATTCCCGTAAAGGCCAGGTAGAACAGGCCCGTTGCGAACAGCGGCCAGATAATGCCCTCGCTTTTGATGAAATCCTGTCCGCGCCACATCAGCTCATAGACCAGGATCACTCTGGCAAGCGAGGTGTCTTTAACCAGGGTGATGACCTCGTTGGAGATGGGCGCCAGGATGCGCTTGACCACCTGAAGCAGAGTCACGCGGAAGAAGATCTGCGGCCGGGTCATACCCAGGACCTGTCCGGCTTCCGTCTGGCCCTTGGGAATGGCCTCAATGCCGCCGCGGTAGATCTCGGAAAAATAGCAGGCATAGTTGAAAACGAACGCCACAATGGCCGCCATAAACCGCCCTGATGAGCTGCCGCTCCAGGGATTCCAGCCGAAGATCAGGCCGGGGCCGTAGTAGATGATCAGCAGTTGGAGCATCAGCGGCGTACCGCGAACGACCCACACCACGACCCGTGTCAGCACAGACAGCGGCTTGAACCGGCTCATGGACCCCAGGGCGACCAGAAGCCCCAGAGGCAGAGCGCCGACGAGGGTCAGGGCGAAGATCTCCAGCGATTTTCCAAAGCCCTCGCAAAGGGCGGTAAATACGGTCTGCAGCATATTACTGGGCGATCACGGATTCCTGCACGCCGTAAAGCGTAGCCAGCTCCTGCATGGTGCCGTCTGCATAGGCTGCGGCGAAGAACTCATTGAGCTTCTGCGTCAGGTCAGAGCCCTTGCGGAAGCCGACGCCGTACTCCTCACTGTTGAGGCTGACAGTGTAGGTCAGGTTGGGATAGGAAGTGCCCTCGCCGATCATGGCACCGGCCATCAGCAGGTCAATGACACAGGCGTCGCTGGTGCCTGCGCTGACCTCCATCAGAGCGTCAGCCTGGGAGTCAGCCGGGAGATATTCGATGCCCAGAGCCTCCAGCTCTTCCGCACCGGCACTGCCGCCTTCCACAACGAAGTTCAGAGATCTGATGCTCTCCACATCCTGATACTGATCGGCCACGTCGCTCTTGACCACGACCACCTGGGCATTGAGGCAATAGGCGTTGGAGGTGCTCATGGCGTTTTTCACCGCGTCGGTCAGGGTCATGCCGTTCCACACGCAGTCGATGCCCTTGTCCTCCAGCTCCATGACCTTGTTGTCCCAGACGATCTCGACGAATTCAACCTCCACGCCGAGGCTTTTAGCGAAGGCCTTCGCCATATCAGCGTCAAAACCGATCCAACCGCCGTTGCCGTCAGGATAGTCCATGGGTTCAAAGTTGGTGATGCCTACTACAAGTTTGCCCTTGTCCTGGACGTATTCCAGGTCGGAGTCGAATTCGCTCTTGCCGCAGGCGGCAAAGCAGGTCATCATCAGCGCCAGCACCAGTACCAGTGCGATTCTTCTCATTGTCTTTTTCATTTGTAATTCTCTCCTCGTTTTCTTTAGTGTATTAGCATATTACCACATTAGCAAACTAAAGTAAAGAGTTTTTTCCAACAATTTCATCTTTTGTAGACTTGTCCAGTTTTCAGCAAAAAATGAAGATATTCTTTATCCAGATATACTAATACTGATTCTTGATTAAAAAGTTTAATCAAGAATCCCGTGTGCTTCGCACACTCACATCGTGCTGGCGCACGCTGTGCCGTCTCATGCAGAATCTGACGCGCCTTCGGCGCTATAAAAAGGTTTTAAACCTTTTTATCAGATTCTAGTATAAAACAGCCGACTTCAAAACGAAATCGGCTGTTTGTCTATTCTTCCTCAGCGGCAGGGCACCGTGCGCAGGGAGCCAAAGTCAAAGGTGCGGTAAAACCGCGCTGGGTCCAAGCCGCGCTCTATGCAGCGGCAGAAGATCTCCGCGCAGGCCCTGGCGTCGCTGGATGCCTGGTGATGGTCCAGCTGGATGCCGAGATGATCGCTGACGGTGTTGAGCCTGTGGTTGGGCAGCTCGCAGAAGCAGGCCTTTGCCATCCGGCAGGTGCAGGCATAGCGGGCCGTTGGCTTCCAGGAGATCCCATAGTCGTGCAGGCATTTTCCCAGCACGCCCATGTCAAAAGGCGCATTGTGGGCCAGCAGCACGCCGCTGTTCATAATTGGCTCAATGATCCGCCAAAGCTCCGGGAACGTCGGAGCGCCGTCCACCATAGACGGTGAGATGCCGGTCAGGCTGATGTTGAACGGCGCAAAATAGGTCTGCGGATCGACCAGCGTGGCAAATTCCCTGACTACCTCGCCGTTTTCCACCACGCAGATGCCGATGGAGCTCATGCGGTGGTTGGCGCTGTTGGGCGTTTCCACGTCAAAGGCGATATATCTCTCTGTCATCAAGCTCATCTCCCGCGACGATTATATCACAAAGCCGCCGCGGAAGCAATCACCTGTCCAGGGCAGGATTCATATAGTAGATATTTTTCTGGTTCAGGCGCTCTCTGAGCTTCTGCATGGCTTCGCCAAAGCGCTGGAAGTGCACGACCTCCCGCGCCCGCAGGAATTTGATGGCGTCGTTGACATCCGGGTCGTCAGACAGCCGCAGGATGTTGTCATAGGTGGTCCGGGCCTTTTGCTCTGCTGCCATATCCTCCGCCAGATCCGTCACCGGATCCCCTTTTACCTGCATGGTGGCCGCCGACCACGGGGTCCCGGAGGCAGCCTGGGGATAGATGGACGCCGTGTGGTCAACGAAATATTGGGCAAAGCCGGCTTCCTTCTGCTGCTCCGGCGTCAGGTTGCGGGTGAGCTGATGCACAATGGTGCCGATCATCTCCAAATGTCCCAGTTCCTCCGTGCCGATGTCCGTCAGCAGGCCCTTCAGTTCTTCGTAAGGCATCGAATAGCGCTGGGAAAGATAGCGTAGTGAAGCACCGAGTTCTCCGTCCGGCCCACCATACACCAATAGACTAACCTTTTTTACAATCACCAACTTACGCAAACTGCGAGAGAAGCATTCGCCTCTCCCGCAGTTTTCGTTATTCAGTTTTAATGCCACGGTGTATCGTACAACCCGCTTTCCGCGTAGTACATCAGATACAGCACATCCTTCTGCTCCGTTGTCAGCTGCAAGCTGTCGATCAGCTCTACAACCTTTTCCTTCTTCGAACCGGCGATTGTTTTCTCCGGATCATTCGGGTCCTTGTCGGCCTTCATGTTTTCCGCTTTTGACCGGAATTCCATAAATACTCGGCAGGATATTCCCGCAGCCCTCGCTTCTGTCAGAGCGTCATAGGCGTTTTCGTTCAGCACGGCACCCAGCGCAGCATAGGTCTTATCGTCGCTCATGTTCTGCGCCAGTATCGCGTCCACCTTGTCCTGTTGCTTCACGCTTTCCCCGTCTCTTGCCTCTGTGCTTTCGACGATCCGTTTTGCGTCCTCCGGCGAAACACCCTGTTCTACGAGCTTGCTATAGTTCGATTCCTTCGGATTCACAGAACTGTATCTCCCATACCGGAAAGAATCATTGATAATCTCCCTCTGCTTCTTCGTGTATTTCTGCTTGTCAATCCAATATTGGAATTCCGTCGTCTGCTCCGAAGCACCTATGCTGTCATCGTTGTAGATTCTCTTGTACTCGTTGAACATCTCGGTGATTGCCTTCCAGCTCATTCCCGCGTCCATCAGTTCCTCGAACGGCTCGTCCTGCGCTGTCCCGTCCTTGTCTCCGAATAACACGCTGTAGATATAAGCCTTTTGCTCATCCGTGAAAGAGCTTCCCGCAATGGCGTTTCTCTGCTGTTCAGTTCTTTCGGCGCTTGTTAAGGAATCGTCGTTTTCTATTTTCCTGTGCCCTTGAATCAGCCCGAACAATTCCGTTCCGTCTCCGCCCTGCTCCGTGATCTCCTTCCACATTTGCGTCTGCCGCGTGGTCAATCCGCTTTCACCGGACGCATAATGCGCTCTCGATTCTTCCGTAGCATTCACGCCGAAAAGCATCTTCTGCAGGATTCCAAGCACCGAATCATCCGTCACGTATTGCAGCCGTTCATTTTCTCCGGTTCCGTTCATCTTACCGCCTTCGAGCACCGCCCGGATGCCACCTGCCGTTTTGCTGATCTGTCGTCCTCCCGGCACTGCCGATTTCAGCAGCTCCACCAATGCCAGCGCCGTGTCATCTGAGAAAACTCCATTCTCATCTGCTGCGTCATAGATTCCCTTCACCGCATCGACGATCCCCGGCAGCGCCGTCGGCAGTGTCCGGTCTCCCAAACCGAGCATACCGGAAATGTTCGACACGAACGGTATTTCATTGCTCAGATTCCAGGTCGTGTCCTCCACAGCCGCGCCCCAGTCGAATTCATCAAACTCCTCATAGTTGGATTCCTCAAACAGGTCCACTCCTGTGACTTTGTTGATCGTCCGCTTGATCCATTCATTGGTGGTCAGTCCGTTGCCGGAGGCGATAAAGTTTGCCGTCATGCCGAACAGGTCAAACGGCGCAGGCGTTCCGCCGTATTTTTCTTCCGTCCAACGGTTCAGCACAAAAGCCGCAAGTAGGTATTTCACAATCAACAGCGCGATCGCTCTTGCCGCCGATGCCTTTCCCTTTTCCCTCGCAATCTGCCGGAAGTCTCGTGGAAGATCCTGTAAAATATGCTCCCACGAATTCAGCGCCTCGATCTGGAACATATTCAGCATCTGTTTGACCATCCCCTTGCTGTGGAACGCCAGAGGTTTTGCTCCCTTGCTGCGGTCTGCCATTATTTTCTGGCCATAGTTGTCCGCATACCGCATTGCATCATCATGATCCATTCCGTCCTTTACCGCGTCGAGATATGCAGAACGCACCACAAGCGTACTGAGCATCGAATCCATAAACTCCGTAGGCTTGAACAGTCCCTCCAGCGTCATCTCCCCGACCGATCTCACAATATAGTTCACGCCTTTTTTTGAGGTGATGAAGTCGCTCTCCATCGCAAATTCCCGCAATTTTCCGGTTGTGAACTCTCCGAGTGCCTGTGCAACGGAAGTCGTCCTTCTCTCCGATAGCAGCGCCGGTAGCTGCGCCATCTGATTCAGCGCCGATGACAGATTCCCCGCGACATTCGCCCGTGCAAATACCGCGTTGATCTTATTTCCGAAGGTCAGGAGGTTTCTTCCTCCCATGTGCTCCGTCCCGCGATCTCCTCCGAACTGTTTTCCGGCAAGCACATTCGCATAGTTTTGCAGCCATACGACCATATCTGAATATCTTGTGTTCTCTCTCCGCTCTCCGATCATCTCCTTGATCAGCGTGTCAAAGGCTTCGTTGATTTCCTCCTTGCTGAAATCATCATATTCCGCGTCTCGTATCCTGCCGAGATCCTTCAAATAGTCGATTCGATCCTCCGTGTTCCCGCTGCGGCTCATGTCGATTGCCTCTTGAATGGAGGTCTCAAATGTCCCGGAAACGCCTTGCCGTAGATATTCCTCCGCTGACCGAATCTTCTGAATGTCATCCATGTGGAACAGCACATCGGAAATGTATGTCACATAGCTTTCAAATCCCTTGACAATATCATAATCCGTCGTGTCTCCCATTCTGTGTTCAAAGAACGGCGTCCATCTTTTGCTCGGCCTAAACTCCTCGGTCCGTCCCGCGATTTCTGCCGGCAGTCTCGTCGCGTTTGCGTTGAATCCAAGCTGTTCCAATGCGTTGGAAAGAAGATTCACCTTGTCGTTTGCCGTAATGTGCGGCGTATACCCTTCGATTTTCCCGATTGGATTTGCCCCGTGGGCCACAAGGAAATCATTGATCGCGTCAAAATAGTCATCAAACAACTGCCGATATACCGCAGCCGCCGCCTTACATCGCTCTACGTCGACCTTCGTCCCGTAGCCTTTCTGCATCGCGGACCACTGAGCGTACTTTACCATCCATCTGGTCTGTTCCTTGTCCAAGTCATACTTCACGGCAAGATCCAGGATCGTATCTTCCCCGGCCTTTTTCGGGTCCTCCAACTCCTGTGCGGCTTGAATAATATCCTTTTTCTTATCGCTTTCGTTGACTTTCTGAATATATCCCTCCAGATCGAGCAGCTCATGTACATAGGCGCTCTCCGCTTTTGTCAGCTTTCTTTCCTTTCCGTCTGCTCCCTTGAATTTGCGCACCTTGTCAAACTGCTCATTCATCCAGCGTTGGCGTGACGCCTCGTTCCTGGTGACCGGCGCAAAGTAGTAGTTATACAGCTCACTTCCTAGCTCATCACCGAATATCTTCAGCATATTCCGCTGCGGTGTCCTGTAGTTCATCGTCAGCAGTGCAGAAGGATGGAACAGCGATGGATCCTGTTCGATTTTTTCAGCGTTCGGGAACATATCCATGGCCTTCTCCAGGAGAGAATCCCGAATGGCATATCTTCGTTGCTGCACCAGGTTGTTTCCCGCCATGCGCTCGTCCATGCGCAGCGCCGCAAGCTCCGAAACGGCCTGGAACCGGCACGATCCCGGAATATCAAAATAGGAAAGATCTCCGTTTGCAATATCGACAGCGACTTGCTTTTCCGCTTTCGTCGCGTCCCAATACCGCTCTGTCCGTTTGATCTGCTTTGCGATATTTCTTCTTGCTTCTTCCGCGCTGCGCATATTCTGTGTGATGGAATAGTCCGTCACGGAGCCGTCGATCTTAACACCGATTTTTTCCAGAGCCTTGCTTGCCGTGAAGTCACTCTTTCGGATTCCATCCGCGTGGACCGTCGCCGCCGTCGGTGCGTTCGGATCTCTCCATCCCTCCGCGAGTTTTTTCTCTGCGAATTCCTTTGCCGTAGGAACCTTCGTGTTCTTATCTGCCTCCATCTCTTTTACTGCTTTTGCGTAGCCGGGCGGCGAAAATACCGTGTCGAGCTTTTTCGTGGTCATGACTGCTTTCCACAGGCCCTTTCGCATCGGCTCCACCTGCCACTTCATTCCTGTCGCTGCTTCGAGATACGATACAGCCTCCTTTGGATCAAGCGTTGTTGTCTTTGAGTAGAACGGCTTTCCTCTCCCGTAGGTATGCGTTACAGTCGCACCTCCCTGGTAAAAGTCGCTTTCCGGCACCTGCAGGGTCACGGTTGCCGTCGGCTCCTGTTCCCGTGTATTTCCCCGCGTGAGCGTGTTTTGGATTTCCCGCTTCAGGTCCTCCGCCGTCCTGTGTGGCACTGGCTCACTGTCCATCTCTTTCCGATATGCTTCATCCAATTCCGCGACATCATCTTCAAGAGAATACCGAATGTCCGTTTTCTCTGTATTGAACCGTTCCGAAATAGGAATAATATTCCCGTCATCGTCGTAGGTCACGGGATCGGCGGACTTGATCTGCTCCGGATTGAACACTATAACTGTGTGTACGTTCTCTCTCTTACCGTTCACCCACCTGTGCCCGTCATATTCGAGCTCGATGCTATCATATCCACTTTCCCCGTCAAGGAAGAAATCGTTCAGAAGCTCTCTAAGTTCGCCACGATACCGGTTTTCTACCTTTTCCATTTCTTCGATCAGTCGGTCTTCCTCATCCTCCATCTCTGCAATACGCTCATCCGTTGTATTCTCTGCGAAGTATTCGTCCTCCATTTCCTCGATCTTGTCATTGATCGGCTGGATAGCACGCTTCATTTCTTCTTGCAGTTCCTCATACCCATCGACATTCTCGCAGTACCATTGATTCGCTTCCGTTCTGTTCTTGAAACTGAGCGTTTTCTCAGTTTTAAGATATACTTTCATCTGCACATCTCCGCCAATACCGATGTCATGGTCGTTCATTTTGAAGAATATACCGTTCGGCGTCTCACTGTCATATTTTGCAGCGACCGGCTTATCCGTTTTGAACGTGTTGAATCGCACTGATGTCTGATGGTATCGTGCCGCAGGGATATACCCCTCCGCCTTCGCCGCCTCGTCCACCATCTCCTGCGCCGCATTCATATCCCCTGCCCGCACCGCCAGCAGATAGTCCTCGTCATCGAAAGAAAGTTTCTGCTTGACATTATCGCCTCCATGTGCTACCATGTCCTCATAGACGGTTGCAGTGTTTCTGGCAGTCCCCGGCGACGGGTTCGTGCTTTTCGCTGCACCCGTCTTATTTTGTAAATATGCCGTCTGCAAATTTATTATATCGTACAGTATTATACTTCCGTTTTTTCTGGTCCCAGCTATCACATCCGCTGAATAGTCTCTGTTTCCAACTCTGATCAAAACTTTTCCTCTTGCAAAATCAACGATTCTGTCATTACGCGGATGATTTAACCCCTCATTTACCCAGTCTGTTGTAGCTTTCAAGATTTCATCTGCATTATTTGTCGCGCGAAATTTATCTGCGCGAATCTGAGGATAGTTTTTATAAAGCCATTGCGTATATTGGGAATATGTCATTTCTTTTCTGCTTTGCCCGTCGATCTTTATGTCATTTTTACCAACGGTAATCCCATTCGGAAATTTTCTCCGCAGATTTTCCTTGACAACTGAAACCCACTTATCTTTCTCTACCCCGTCTAAAATATCTTCTTCTATTCTTACGAACGGCTTATTATCTTTTGTGTATTCTATAACGAACCTCTGCTCCGGCGCGCCGCGTGTATCCCGCGTGGCGCGTTTATTTTCATCCGTGCCCCGCTGCGTCTGGCTCCTTACGGTATCCTGATACTGTACCGCGCTCTTCACCGTCGCGAAACGGTTCATGCCGGCATAGGCGTCCGCCAGGACTTCCTCATAGATCAGTTCCATGTCGTCGCCTTCATAGGCCCCACGATAGTCCAAAATGTACTGTGCGGCGATCCGCTCGAATTCCTCCGGCTGGAAGTTCTTTCTGATTTCCTCCACGATCTGTTTCACATTGGCCTGTCCCATATTCACAAGCGCGTGGAAGTATTCGTGCATTGCAAGCTGCTCCGGCGTGAACCGTGCGGAGCTTACGCTTGCCCATGCTTCATTGGTTCCCTCAATGTACAGCCCCGGTGTTCTGCGAAGTCTGCCGTCCGCCGTCTCGCTCATGAGTGCTCCCTTGAAGAACCGCACGCGGATGCCGCCCGCTTTGATTCTCTCCGCAGCTTCCTTCATTTCCTCAGTGTAAAGCTCCTCCGGTATCTCCGCAATATTGCCCTCATATTTCTCGCTTCCGAAAACCTCGGAGGCGTTTTTGTATGCCGTTACCTCGTCAAAGCGCTCGACCTTCCGGTTTAGTCTGCGCTTCCGTATACTCTTTCTTTCATTTTCTGCAAGAATTCCCGTTCCTTCTGTGTCAGAGGCCCGCTGTGGTCCGCTTTCTCCCACGCTTCCAGCCTGCTCTCCGGGATCCAAAGCGTCCGACCATCCTCTGTCTCTACGCACACTCTGCGTTCCTGTTTCCGTTCCATTTTGATATTCTCCTTCCTGTCCGCGCACCGGGCCGTTTTCCAACACCGGCGCATAGGCTTGTCTTGTCTGGTTGACCTGTGTCCCGTCTGCGGAAGCTGCCGGCACCGTCTCCTGCACGGTCGTTCCCTGTGTCCGTGCTTCCAGTTCCGGCCACACGCCGTTCTTATAGCTTTCAATGGCAGCATTCGCGCTGTCTGTCACCTGCTGCAGCTTTCCGCTTGCGCTTTCGTGCTCCTCCTGTGTGATCCTTGTCAGCGCTAAGGCATTGTCCAGGTTAATCTGTGCCGCCGCTGCCAGCTTGACTGCATTTGCCGCCGCGTCGATCAGCATTTCTCTGTTTTTCTCCTGGGCCGCCTTATTGTGTTCCTCCTGCCACAGCGCAGCCACTTCCCCGGCATTTTCCATGGCTGCCTCATAGCTCAGGGAATAGGCATCCATATCCCCGAGCCGTCCTTCCGCCTGATTTACCCTGTTCTGTACTTCTTTCGCAGAAATGTCCGCTTCTCTCGCTGTGTCTTCTGTCTGTTCTGCTCCCTCCGGCGCTTCCGTTGCTTGTCTCTGCTCCCCGCTTACCTGCTGTCTTGCCCGATTCATGCGCTTGATCTGGTCATATTCCTGCAAAATCCGTTGGAAATCCCCGGAGGCTTTTTCCGCCTGTCTCTCAGAAAAACCGTTTTCCTGCATCAGCTTTTGGCTGCCGCCGAGATAATTTATGGCATAGATCGCCATCTGTTTGCTTGCGGCCTCTATGTCTGCCTGCTGATCCTCCGTAAAGAACTTGATCTTTTTATAGTCGCCCGCGCTGTTGACAGGCCCAAGTTGCTGAACCAGCGCATCACCGCCGGATAGTATCATAGACAGCATCACGCCGGACGCGAAATCGTTTCCCAGGCTTTCCCATGTTACGTCTGTTTTTCCGTACATGGCATAGTCCACGGCCATCATGCCGACGGAGGAAATGATCTCCTCCAATCCTTCGCCCAGCAGATCCATAGCCTTGCTTGTCAGCGCCTTTTGTGCCATTGCGCCGAAGGCCCGGTTTTTCATCAGATCGAGCCACGTTGAAGAGATCGACCGGAAAGAGCCGTCATCCGTCAAGCTGTAGACCCATTTGGTAAACAGGCCAGCATCTTCCCCGTCAAGCAACGGGTTGCCGTCAAACAGCTTTTCAGAGAAGAACTCAGCGGCTCCGTCCGCCAGCGCGTACAACGTTTTTTCTGCTTCATTCAGTCTCTCATCGTTTGAAATGCTTCCGTAGGTATTCAGCGCGGCATTTCCCGCCATGGCGAGCAGTCTCGCGTTTTTTACGCTGTAACCCATGGCTCTGTATGCAGCGCTGAACTGTGTTGCGTTCAATGCTCTGCTGCTGACCTTTGCCGTGTTTCCAATCGACCCGGTAAATCCCATGGTTCCCATCTGAAGGGAACCGCCGAATGCCGCGCTTGTCCCCATTCCGATAGCGGAGGCTGTCAGTCCCGGGATAAATTCCTCAAGCCATCGAACGACCTTGTTCTGCACACCGCTTAACGCTTCGTTATATTCCCGCTGCTCGTTGTACATGATCTGCTCTGCTTTAACGAGGTTACGGCTCGTGTAATCCTGCTGCTCCCGGCCCTTACTTGCCAGTGTCTCTCCCGCGTCGTCAAAGCCCATCAGCGTCAGAATGCCGCCCACGCCCTCGTTCAGGTATCCGCTTGCGCGCACCATCCATTGATCCAGCGCCTCTGCAGGTACCCCAAATATCTGTTGTGTTGCAAGCTCCAATCCCGTGTCAACGCCCTCGACGGCTACCTCGCCGGCGCCGCGTGTCCCCACATAAGTCAGCGCCGCGTTTATGCCGTCGGTGTTTCCCAGCAGGCCGTTCTCTCTTCTTGTTGCGATCCACTCGTCGGCAGTTTCCTGCGGCAGCTTCCCATTCTGCGCCAGCATATTAAAACGATTTATGATCTTGTCATATTCCTCCGCTGTCACCGGCTTGTTCGCCAGATACAGTCCCGCTGCCATTTTATCATCGTCAGGCGTTTTTCCAACGGAAGAATTCTCTCCGGTCAGTCTTCCTGATGAAAGGAATTCCATCAGTTCCTCCGTCGTTCGGTACGGAACGCTTTCCCTGGTCGTCTTTTTCCTATTCGGCAAGTAATCAGTGCTTCCCTCGCTGTAGCCGTTCTGGTATCTCCATTCCTTCATGAAATCATCGGAGGAATCGCCGAACGCCCACTGCATTGCCTCCTGCATCTGCTCATCATCGACTTTATCCTGATAGTCACCTACGATCTTGTAGACGCGATCTGCAATGCTCTGTGCCTCTCTTTCCGTATAGGTGCCAGAATACATCACGTAGGCAAGCTGCTGCTGCAGTTCGTCCCACAGTCCCTGTGCTTCTTCCGGGTCTCTGGCTCTCATCTCCCAGTCTGTAAGCTCCGGCTGTCCAAAGCTCTGTTTTTCCCCTTCCAGCGGGTTAGCTTTCTTTTCCGTTGCCCTCGGCGTATAGTAGCCCTCGATCAGATAAAGGGTGTCGCTGATTGCTTGCTGCTGCTGCGCTTTATCCTTGCCCTCAAAGCCTGCGCCGAAATAGACGCCGGTATCATTTTCTCCATTGCTTCCAACAAAATTTGTCCTGTCTTTATACTTCTTCAAAGCATTGTCTTCCGCGATTCTTTGTTGTGCGGAGCGCTGCGCCAGTCCGGAATCCTTCACGAACGCCGTACCCTGCTGTATCGTTGTTGTCTGCTCCTGTTTGGGAATACCAAGCGCATCCCCGACGGCTGTCATGTATGCTGCTGTCCGTTCGGCTTCCTGGTGGCGCTGCTTCTGTATGCGCTGTTTCAGCGGCTGCGGCAATTCAATTTTTTCCAAAGAGAGCTTTTTCCCCTCTGGGCGCTGCGTATTTCTTTGCGCAACGTATTCGTCAAAAGAGAGCCACCCCGACTTTTTTCCGCTTTCACTTTCCGTGGAAGCATCCGTTGCTCCCTTTCCCCTGCTCTTCAGGTAATCATCAAAACTATAGGCCATTTCGCACCTCCAGCCGCTTCATTAAGCGTTATGCGCGGCGATATATCCAAGAGCACCTGTTGCAGCACCCGTTGCCGCGCCTGTTGCATAAGGATCTTTGTACGTGTAGTATTCGTGGATCCAGTTCCAAAGCTCATTGTAGTCATACCCCTGCGCCTTATATGCCGCGATCGTACTCGCAATGGCGTCATCTCCTCCGCTTTCGTACATTGCGGCCAGCTTTTTTCGTTCCTCCATCGGAACGACTTTTCCGGTGCTGCCGCTTCCGCTGCCGCGTCCACCGCCGCCTCCAGAATACGTCGGCGTCGTATACGCCGTATAGAGCTTCTGCGCGTCCTCAGCGGTAATGCCCGCTGCGGCAAGGGTGTCCGCACCCGGCATCTGACCGGCCTGCAGGAGCGTCATAGCCATTGTGTAAGCGTCCGACTTATCCTGCTGTCCCTGCTGCCAGGTCAAATAACTCTGGTCACTCGTCGGCGTACCGACGCTGACGCCCAGGATCTGCGCCACCTGATCGTCTGCGTAACCCAGCTTTGTCCATCGGTCCAGCGCTTCGGAGATCATCATCTGATACTCGCTCTGTGCCTGCTGCCCCGCAGAGAGAAGCAGGCTTGCGTTCTCCCGGTCAAGGTCCGCCAGCTTTTCACCGAGCTGGCTTTTGTAATAGTCCGCCTGCTGGCTTGCCGCCGCAACCGCCTGTGTCGATGGTATACCGCCCGTCATGGTGCTGTACTGCCCCAGCACGTCCTCCATGGTGCGGCCAGCCTCCCGCAGATAGGCTTTCTTGTATGCCGACTTATCCTGCAAGCGTCCGATCGCTGCATTGAGATCTTCAAGGTACGGGTTTTGGAACCCATACGCCGAACCTCCCTGTGTGCCTCCCACATTGGTCTGCATCTGGCTTCCCTGTGCCGAGCCGCTGCCCGGGAGATAGGACGCGTACTTGCTTGTCGGCTGATACTGTGTCAGTCCCTCCCCGGCGATCTTCTCGTTGCGCTGCGCCTCGTAAATGGCGGCGCGTGCCATATCGCCGTTTTTCGCCGCTTCCTTCATGAGTTTCAGGTAATCGGTGTTTTTATCATATCCATAGACCGGTTCTGCCATTTTCCCTTCCTCCTTTTTATATCGTCGCAGGGTCTGTCTGCACTTGTTCTGTCTGTGCCGCCTGTGCCTGCTGCTGCATCTGCATCATGATTGCCTGCTGCTGCATCTGCTGTTTTCTCTGTTCCTCCAGCAGCTTCTTCGTATTTCCCGCGCCGGGATAATGCTGTTCCTCCATCTTGGTCCAATAGATGATCAGCGCGTTCAGATCCGACGGATTCCCGTAAGCTCCCGCCTGGAGATGTGCCGTGCATTCCTGCCACATCTTTTCCCTGTTGGCAGCAAGGCCGGAAGCGTCGTCCGTGGAGAACAGAAACTGCGTGTTCCAGTAAAGCTCGCCCGCCTCGTCCACTTCCAGGAACTCATACGGAATAAATTCCTCGTAGTCCATCTGACCCTTTTCGTCCTGATAATGTACCGGCCGGCGTTCATCCGCATAGGCAAGCATGTTTTTGAACATTCTTTCAAACACGCCCGCCCAAGCCTGCTTTTTCAGGACCCGTCGGCTTTCCAGACGTCCAACGGTCTGCGCGGCGGCAAATTCTTTTGCCGTTCCGCTGGTGGCCGTCGTATCCTTTCTTCCCAGGAAGCTCTCCGTCACGCCCATGACGCGCTGTGCCTCGTTGTACGCCTGCTGAAGATGTACAATTTCATACTCGAGATTCCCACTGAACTCAAACTGCTTCAGCAGAGAAATGTCCGTCATATTTGTTATAGGAATGATCTCGCTGTCCTCCGCATCCATGCGGATATGCGCATCGGCAGGTACGCTGATCTTCGTTCCCGCTTTGATCAGCCGGTCCAGTATTTTCTGTTCCAGCCTATTGATCGTGTTCTGCTGGTCTTTGATCTTATCGCAATCGGATTCTCCGAGAAATTGATTCTCCGCCGTCACATTTCGCATGATCACAAGCGGAAACAGGTTAGGCTTATAGTAAGGGATCTCCACCGTCGGCTCCGGCGCGAACATACCGGTTGCCGCTGTATCTATGCCGCCCGGCATTCCCATCTCCATTCCGGTTTCCGCACCGAAGGGCAGCATTGCGCTCTGCATCTGCTGTCCGTAAATCGCGGTTAAGCGGGCGATCACATCATCCCGCACACCCAGGCGTTTCAGGTCGGAAAGCGGCACCCGGCGCGTTTCCTCCGTCTGATACTCCCAGCTTCGGCTTCCGCAGTAGCTGCATTCATCCTTCCTCGGTTTTCTTGCCTTTGCTCCCTCCGGCAGCTCTCCCTCCGGGCTGAGAGGCATATCCAGCGTCAAGGCGTTGTCTGCCTCGCTCATTCCGCACTTTTTGCATCGCCGCAGCCTGCGCGACTGGCAGTCCGGCAGATTCTCACAAACGGTATCTCCCACCCAAACGAACCGTCCGATTCCTCCGTCGTCATTGCGGTATACCGCGATCTCCACCGTGACCATATCCTCCGCGCTGTCACCGCCTCGCAGCTCCGGCGCAGCTTCTTCCTCGTTTTCCACGTCCACGCCATACCGTCTTTTCACTGCTGATCGTGTCATGGGAACGCGAACGAAGTAGTAATCCATATCGTCTGTGTCCTCCACGCCGTCCTGGGGAATGATTTTTTTCGGATGCAGTACGCGGAGGCTGTTCTCTCCCACCGTCGTATGGGTTCGTTTGGTAATGTCCCACTCCGTCAGCAGCCCCACGCCGCCCTGCTTTTTGGCCGTCCGCTCCGCCCGGTCGTTGATCGTCTCCGTCGGCAGCCGCTCCAGCTCATTGCGAAGCATATTTTCTATCTTTCTCGCCAGTGCTTCATCCTTTTTCCAAAGCGGCACCACCTTTGGCATCGGCATGGTGCTGTCAATGATCGCGTCAATATTTTCCGCCGTGATGTTCCACACATGGCTTGTTTCCCTCAGCTTTCCATCCCGCGTTCTGTCATTGCCGGTCGTCGGTCGTATCTTTCTGTCTCCGTTGTACTGCCTCTCCCTGTTCTCCATCTTTTGGAGTTCCGTATCATAAGCAGTAAGATTTCGCTCCAGTCTCTCCTGCCATTTGGCCAATTCTCTCCTGTCGTCGTTTTTCATCTGTGACCTACCTTTCATATTGTTAATACTTCCCATTTTTATCAGATTCTAATGCATCGCGCTTCCTACATACAGTTCTCTCGCCATGGAATACAGCGTCCAATCTCCCACGCCCTCCAGGCGGAGCCTGTAATGGTCGCACCGGTGCGGCAGCACCGGCAGATACACACTCCGTTTCTTTCCCGCCGCGATCGTTTTCACGGTCAGCCAATCCCCGCTGCTATCGTATTGGATCTTCACGGCAAGGTACGCGCCCTCTCCTACCTCCAGCCGGAGCTGTATTTTGCTGACTGCCTTCCGGTTCGGGCTTCCATCGGTAAAATCCCCGAATTCCGCGTATGAACAGACCTGTTGTTCTTCTTCCACATCTCCGGTACAGTTCATCGTTAAAAGCTCCGTCCGGCAAAGCGCATATACCGTTCCGTCCATGTAGGTCATCGACTTCACGCCTGGGTCCGACTCCTTTGTCCACACGCCCTTGTTGCTGTCATAGCAGAAGATGGCCCTTAACCGTTCTCCGTCAGCATCCGGGTGCGGCCCAAGATCTGCTTTCATCCAGCATCTCTTTCCGTCGCTCTGTGAAATTGCCTCGCTTATATTCCAATTCCCAAACACCTGATCCTGGACGTAAATATCGCTCCCGTCGTAAAGTATCGGTGCGTCTCTGGAGATCCACAGCAGCATTCCTCCCACCTGCGCAAGGCTTTTATTTTCTCTCGCCTTTACTCCCGGAAGCAACGTCACCTGGGTCTGAAACGCTGACGGCATCGACCCATATACTGTTGTCATGCTGTCCTCTCGGAAAAATCTCGGATAACCGAATGAAATTCCCGCTGTGATCTCCCCCTTATCCTGGGTCTGCAGATAGTAGCTGTCCGTGCTCAGCCCATCAAAGCAGTTCCAGTTGTACGGGTCACCCAGTTTGGAAGCAAAAATCTCTTTTCCCTTTGCTCCCCACAGCCGATTCTCATGCTCAAAAATGACGTCCATTTCCGGCATGGTTCTGCTGAACGTAATTTCTCCTTTTGCCGTCGTCTCCGTATAGCTTGTTTCGTTCTCCGGCAGCGAGAAACAATAATCGCTGAATATCAGATACGAACCAAGCCCGATCTCCGGCGCGATGCTTTTCAAAATCGCCGTCTTATTGTTGCTTTTTATCTTCGTCAGGCCCTGAATTGTCACGGCATCTCCTTTCTTGAATCCCGCTTCCTCCGCGGCAAACGGGACCCATATCGCGTTGTTAACGCCCATTTCTCCGATAGCCGTTCCGTCCTCCATCCATCCGTTTTCCGGGGCGCTCTTGATCGTTATGTGTGCTCCGCTTGCTTCCGTTTCTGTTTCTTCTACTTTTGGTATGGTGACTTTTGCCTCAATACCGCTCACGAACGCTCCGTTATCTGCCCACTCATTCCCATCCCAAACATAGACGTGATATTTTCCAAATAATTTTGCCGCTATTGCATCATACAGTTCCGGATTCTCCGGCGGCTGCTCCGGCCAGCTTTCATACCATCCTTTAATTTTGTACTTCATATTCACGATTTTTTTGTCCGGCATCATTACCACCCGGTCTCCGAAGCGGATAAAAATGGTATTCTTATAATCCTTTGGTTTCGCAACAACAAGATTTCCGTCGCAGTATACGCCATTCTGATCCACCGTCAAAAACATTCCGTTGTCCGCATAGATCTGCGTTGTTTCCTGCGTGATAGAAACTCCCATCTTTTTCCCCCTTCTCTCCCTCACGCTCAGCACAGGGTAATTCTCCGCCGTCAGGTTCTCCATGTCGAAGAACTCCCCGTCTGTGCAGTTGATGTGGTGGCGCAGACCGCCGAAGCGCACCTGAGCCGTTTTCCCGATGCTGTCACCGTAAGGCAAAGCAGGCAGCTTGCTCATGTTTTCAATCCCTCCACTGTTTCTTTCAGCTTGTCCATCTGATCGTCCATTGTTTCCAGACACAGCTCCAGGCCCCTCACCAGCCGCGTCACATAGGCCCGAAGCGCCTTATAATCCTCTTTCGGATTCCCTGTTTCCGGCGGAAGCTTTCCTGCCAGAATGTTGATGTTTTGCAGCATTTCTATCCACCCTTCTTCGTCCTTTTTCCTCCGTCACGGGCAAATTCCCAATCGTTTGCGATTTTCCTTTCCCGTTATTTTCTAACACCGTATCCGTAGTGGCGGACGACTCTGTCCGCCCTTTTCTATGTATCCGTAGGGGCGGCTATCAGCCGCACACTTCTTGTCCTCTATCAAAACGGGTTTCCCCATTTCCGTATCAGCTCCGCACGTTCCTCTTCGTTCGCACGGTAATAGTCCTCATACATGTCCTCCTCCCATTTTGCCCTGGGAGGCTTCTCTCCCTCTACAACGCTCGTCTGCTGGGTCCGTATGTAATAGGCAATGGCCAGCGCCATCACGCAGTCATCGTGGGCGCCATCGACAGCCTCAGCCCTGCCCTGTTCGTTTCTTGCGAATGTCAGCATCTCATACAGTGTCTCCACATCGTCCACCAGCTCCGCGTGTTCCCGCATGATCTGCACCAGTCCGGCGATAATAACAGGTCGTGTTTTGCTGTCTGTGAGGAAGCCCACCGACATTCGGAATTTGTGCGTGATGCTGTCCTCCACCTGCCGCAGAAACAGCTTTGGATACCGCAGCCGCTGCAGCTCCTTGTTCGGGTGCGAGCTGAAATTCGCCTCAATGCCTATGAGCGCCGTGTTGTACCATTTTCCCAGGCAGTACACTTCCCTGGCAAACAGATCCTCGTCGGTCCTGACGCGGTATTTTGCCACCAGGCGCCCGCTGCTGTTGTCGAGCACCTGTGCGACGAACCAGTCGCTTCCCTCTCCCGCCGAGTCGCAGCCGATCACGTAGGGATGTCCCTTCTTCGGTT
>CAMFZO010000007.1 GCA_946006895.1 uncultured Clostridia bacterium
TCCTGTATGAGTCGCTTTGGTGCCTGCTTGGCGCACTGGTCTTTGTCATTTATGCAAAGCACCGCAAATTTGACGGCGAAATGTCGCTGATGTATCTTGCGTGGAACGGTTTTGGCCGCGCCTTTATCGAAGGCCTGCGCACCGACAGTCTCCAGGGCGACCGGATCTGTGTGGAATATCTGCGGCGGCTTTCCGCCCCGGAGGCTGTCCTCGACCTGTCCGGCTGCCCGGACCTGGGCCCGGTTCTCTTTGCCGTCGCCGCCGCAAACCACGGCGCGGTATTCACCGGCACACGGCGTCTGAAGATCAAAGAAAGCGACCGCGCACAGGTCATGGCGGAGGAGTTGAAAAAGTTCGGCGTTTTCCCGGAAGTTGGGGAAAACACCGTAGTAATACCCTCCGGTGGGA
The DNA here is from genome assembly GCA_946006895.1 of uncultured Clostridia bacterium. GTDB lineage: Bacteria > Bacillota > Clostridia > Oscillospirales > Oscillospiraceae > JAZOXB01. Next base: position 409 of record CAMFZO010000007.1, read on the forward strand.
TCAAAAAGCCTGATGCCGTTCTCTGCGGTCACAACGACCACCGGGTCATTATGGCCCTTTCCCTGCTGGCAAGTCAGGTCGGCGGCGTCATCACAGAGGCCGAAGCGGTGCGAAAAAGCTACCCGGACTTCTTCCTTGACCTGAAACGCCTTGGATTGGAGGTTGCCTATGGGACTGAATAAGAACACCAAGATCCTGATCGTGGGCCTCGGCCTCATGGGCGGCAGCTACGCTCAGGCGCTGACGGACCGGGGCTTCGAGGTGGGTGCTCTGGCCCGCCGGGAGGCGTCCATCAGCTATGCCCTGGAGCACGGCCTCATCCGTCACGGACGGTGCAGCGCGGACCCGGACTATATCCGCCAATTTGATCTCATCGTCTTTGCCCTCTATCCCCACGTTTTTCTGGACTGGCTCCGGGAGAATCAGGACCATATCCGTCCCGGCGCCCTTTTGACCGACGTCACCGGCGTGAAGGGCAGCGTCGTCTACGCCGTGCAGGATATGCTGCGCAGCGACCTGGAATTTATCGGTGCCCACCCCATGGCAGGCCGTGAGGTCAGCGGCGTGGAGAACGCTACCAAGGAGATCTTCCGGGGCGCCAACTATATCGTGACGCCCACGGAAAAGAATTCCGAGGCGGCCATTTCCGCCTGTATGGACCTGGGCCGGGAGCTGGGCTTTCAGACCATCACCACCCTCACGCCGGAAAAACACGACGAAATGATCGCCTTTCTTTCCCAACTGACCCACTGCATCGCCGTTTCTCTGATGGTCAGCAAGGAATCTGAGCATATGTCCCGTTACACGGGCGATTCCTTCCGCGACCTGACCCGTATTGCAAAGATCAACGACGAAATGTGGAGCGAGCTGTTTTTGCTCAACAAGACTGAGCTTCTGGCACAGATGGACCTGTTTTCCGAGACCTTCTCCCGTCTGCGTGACAGCATCGCGCAGGACGATACCGTCACCATGCGTGAAATGATGCGGCTCTCCACGCAGCGAAGAAAATTTTTTGATAAGGATGAAAGCGTATGAATATGGAATTTAAGCGCAAAATGCCGACACCTCAGGCGATTAAGGAGATGTACCCCATTTCCGACGCCCTGGCTGCGCAGAAAAAAGAGACGGACCAGGCTCTGGAGGCTGTATTTACCGGTGCGGATGACCGGCTGATCCTCATCATCGGCCCCTGCTCGGCAGACCGGGAGGACGCCGTTCTGGACTATATCACCCGGCTTCGGGCGGTCCAGGAACGGGTGAAGGAAAAGCTGGTCATCATTCCCCGTGCGTATACGAACAAGCCCCGCACCACCGGCGACGGCTATAAGGGGATGCTGCATCAGCCCGACCCCAACAGCTCGCCGGATATGTTGAAGGGCCTGATCGCCATTCGCAAGCTGCACATCAAGATCATGGAGCAGACCGGCTTCTCCTGTGCCGACGAGATGCTCTACCCGGAGAACCACCACTACCTGTCCGACGTGCTCTCCTATGTGGCCGTAGGCGCACGGTCCGTGGAGAATCAACTCCACCGCCTCACTGCCAGCGGTCTGGACATTCCTGTCGGTATGAAGAATCCCACCGGCGGCGACCTGGCGGTCATGATGAACTCCATCAATGCCGCCCAGCATCCCCACACCTTCGTCTATTCCAGTTGGGAGGTCCACAGCAAGGGCAATCCCTTGGCCCACGCCATCCTGCGCGGCTCTGCGAACCAGCATGGGCGTTCCGTCCCCAACTATCACTACGAGGATCTGCAGCTTTTGTGTGAGCTTTACGCGTCCAGCGGCCTGAAAAACCCAGGTGCTATCATTGACACCAACCATTCCAATTCCGGCAAGCATTGGGACGAGCAGCCCCGCATTGCGAAAGAAATTCTCCACAGCTGCCGCCACTCCGAGCAGATCCGGCGCCTGGTCAAGGGTCTGATGATCGAATCCTATCTGGAGGACGGCTGCCAAAAGCCCGACGGCGGTGTCTACGGAAAATCCATCACCGATCCCTGCCTCGGCTGGGAAAAGACCGAGCGGCTCATCCTCGAACTGGCCGAACTGCTGTAATACTGACTTTTGATTACAAATCTTAATCAAAAATCCCGTGGTTACGCACACGCACATCATGCTTAAGGCACGCTGTGCCGTCTTGTGCAGATCCGACGCACCTTTTGTGCTATAAAAAGCTTTAATGATTCTATTATGAAACTGCTTGTATGGGTCTCGCCGTTTGTGTTATAATGATTTTTTTATATTACCGGTACGACAGCTACGAAAGTATTTCGCAAGGCACAAGGACATTGAGGAGAACCACTCATGAAAGTCATAACAAAACCCGCGCTGATTTATGCATGCCTGGAACGACTCGGTCTGGCAGATGCGGTGCCCGGCCATCTGCGGAAGCATCTACAGCTTCAGAGCTTCCAACGGGGAGAATACATCGCACATGCTGCACAGGATCCTGCGGGTGTATCTGTCATCGTTTCAGGCAGAGTGCAGGTCATGCCGCTGTCTGAGAGCGGCGACGAGATCATTCTGAACTACCTCTATCCATCAGATATGATAGGAGATATTGAGGTTGTGATGAAAGGGCCATACATTCATTCGGTCACAGCCACCGTGGCGACGACACTTCTTTTTTTCCCTCATGCAGCGCTGGATGAGCTGATGGACGGATCGACGGCCTTTCTGCGCTATATGCTCCACGCACTGAACGAGAAAGTGCTAATGGTCTCGTTCTACTCCTCAAGCACAAGGCTCTATGGAAAAAAGTACTGTTTTTGCCGTTACCTGTATGAACAGCAGCAGCGGCTGAAAACGCCGCTGATTCCACTGAATATGAAGCAAGCCGCCATTTATATCGGTGTCAGTGAGCGACATCTTCGCAGAATCATCGGGGAACTGGAACAGGAATGTCTGATTGAAAAGCAGGCAAAGGCAGTCCGTATTGTCGACAGTCCAGCGCTGCAGGCCTGCGTAATCAAGCGATAAAAGAAGAAAAAAAGCCTAAAAAGCGGACATATGTCCGCTTTTTTCTTTTTTAAACCTCTATACTGAAATTAGCACAAGCGTTTGAGCCACGGCAGTCACCTGCTCATGCGCTGTAATTTGGCAAATCCTAAGCAAGGCAGCCTGTATTACTTTTGGGAGGTAGAATTATGAGCCTACAGTATCATTTACAGATCAGAGAGGGCGATGTCGCTCCGTATGTCCTTTTGCCGGGAGACCCGGCCAGAGTTGCAAAGGTGGCAAGTCTATGGGAGGAAGCCCATGAGGTTGCACACAGCCGTGAGCATGTAACCTATACCGGTGTCTATAAAGGTATGCCCATTAGCTGTACCAGTACAGGTATGGGCTGCCCCTCCACCTCCATCGCCATGGAGGAGTTGGCACGCTGCGGTGCCAAGACCTTCCTTCGCATCGGAACCTGTGGTACTTTCCAGGATTATATTGAAAACGGCGACATTGTGATCTTTGACTCTGCAATGCGTATGGACGGCGCTTCAAAAACCTATGCGCCGATCGAATTTCCCGCAGTAGCCAGCACAGACGTTGTAAACGCCTGCGTCAAAGCTCTGAAAAAGCTCGGGCAGAGAGTCCATGTAGGCACCACACGCTCCGCGGATACATTTTATGCCTGTCATTCCAAACCGGGCAGTTCCTTTAACGGCTACTGGCAGTCATCCTGGGCAAATTTCTTTGACGACCTGCGGCGGATGAACGTTATTGCGGCCGAAATGGAAGCAAGTGTGATCTTCGTTTTGGCGAGAGTATGGGGCCTGCGCGCAGGCGGTATCTCCGTCGTAATGGACAACGTGTGCAAGGTCGCAGGTGAAAGCGGACAATTCGATCCGAATGAAGGGCTGGACCACGATGACAGTTATATTGACAAGCTGAATCTTGCTGGCTGCGAATCCTTGCACGCACTGTATGAAATGGATCTGAACAGAGAAAGCATTATCTGATAGTAATTCTTCATAAAAACCTTTGGTTTTTATGAAGAAGGCACCGCGATTCGCGTTGCCCTTTTGTGGCAATAGCCACAAAAGCCGTCTCATGCAGTACTTGACGGGCCTTTGGCGCTATAAAAAGCTATAGCTTTTTATCAAGAACTAGTATGATCCATCAAAACAGCAGTGCAGCGGCTGCCTGCTGACGCAGGACAGCCGCTGCACAAAGTCGCGGGTCAGTCTGTAAACACAGAAAGCAGTGTTTCAAGCGCACGTTCCGCATCAACATCGACGCAGACGGTAATATACGGTCCTTCCATTGGGACCGTTCTGCGGTCTGCAACGATCATGCCGCGGCAGAAAGTACCTCCGCATTCCACGCGAACCGGCATTTTACGATAAATGCCCGGTGTAGGATCCACCGCCAAAAGCATGGCCAGAGGATCATGTGTGGGGCAACGGTCCAGGAAATGATCAGCATGGCGGTTAAAATCAAAGTACGGTTCCATAACTTCCTGCAGGAAATCAGAGATCGCTTGGTTCTCCGGCGGACAGTGACGGCTCAGAGCATCCAGATGGGCCTTTGAAAGTTGGACCCGGTGAGTCACGTCCAGTCCAACCAGAAGGAGATTAAATCCTGCCTGCATAACCAGGTCGGCGGCCTCAGGATCTCCCATTATATTCGCCTCTGCCACTGGAGACGCGTTCCCAGGTGCAACAACAGCGCCGCCCATGGTTACAACATTCTTCAGCAGCTCAGGCAAACGAGGTTCCTGCTGCAGTGCAAGCGCCAGATTGGTCAGACGCCCCAGTGTGACCAGCGTCAGCTCGCCGGGCATCTGCCGTGCAATACGGACAATCCAATCCGGCGCAGGTTCCGCAGACACTTTTTGTTCAGAACGCGGCAGCACAACGCCACCAATACCGTTGATGCCGTGTACCTTTACATTGGGTCCGGCCCAATCGCCCTCCAACGGCTTGGATGCTCCAACAAAAACAGGCACTTCGTACCCGGGCTGCGCTAGACGGATAATCCGCAGTGTATTTTCTGCAGCCTGGTCTGCAGAGGTGTTGCCGAAACCGGTGCTGATGCCAAGCACCTGTACCTGTGGATGCTTGAGCGCGTAGAGCAGAGCGAGAGCGTCGTCTATTCCGGTATCGCAGTCAATCAGGATCTTTCTCAGCATAAAAACACTCCTATTCATTTTATCTGTAATCAGACATCCGGTACTGCACTTTGCAGCGCCGTGCTGCTAATACCGTTGCTTTCCGCTAGGGAAGCTCTGATTAAATCAAGGTGCTCAGATTTGCGGCAGAAATTTTCGCTGGCGAGGAAGAAAAGTGCGGGAATACTTTGTGTATTTCAAACTTTTCTGACGAAGACCAGCGGGAATTTATGCCGTGAAGATGGGCGCGGGGATTCATTCAGAGGTTCCCTAGGAGACGTAGACCACCTCAATGCCCATATTGAACAGATGAGTACGCCAGAAGCCAGACAGCCCGTTGTCCGTCACGACCATATTGACCGAGCCGATATCTGCAAAGTAGTTTCTGGACACGGCTTCAAAGCAGCTCGAGTCGGCTACAAGGATAATTTTCAAAGCAGATGCAATGGCAGCCTTTTTGGAGGCCACCTCAAAATGGTTCGCACAGGTAATGCCAAATTCTGAGTGGATCCCATCGGGAAAGAGGAACATCTTATTAAAGCGGAACTGTCGGAGCGTTGCCGCGGACTGTTCGCTTTCGCACATAGCACTTTGCGGATGATAAGTTCCACCGATAAAGTAGACCTGATTGGCGCAGGTGGTTGCGCGCTCCATGACGGCAGTAGAGTACGTAAAAATATCGTAATCCTGTCCGCCGGGAAGTGCCTGTGCCAAAGAAAACGCCAGCTTACCACAATCGATCAAAATCGCATCACCCGGTTCAATCAGTTCTGCCATCGCGGCACCGTACTGCGCTGCTCGGATGTCGCGGGTCGGTGCAGTGCTGCTCTCCTCAGAGAGTTCTGCAGGAATAAAATCAGGATTATAGATGACTGCGCCATGAACACGTTTGATCGCATTGGTTGCGCTTAGATATTCGAAATCTCGCCGGATCGTCATCTCGGAAACACCGAGTTCATTCGCCAATTCCCGAACAGACGAGCCATTTCTCTCTTTCAGGATCGAAATAATCTTCTGAATGCGTATCGCTTTTGAATCTTGTTCGTTAAGTTCCATTCCACGATGCCCTTTCTTGCTTTTTTGTGCAGCGGATGCGCTCTGAATGACTACACTGGGTTTTACGGAAGACAGTCAGACATATGTCCGATAAGGGGCTACCATCCATGCGAGACCCCGCAAATCCCGGGAGCATCAGCTTACATTCATATTATAACAAAACTGCCAAGAAAATACAACGTTATTATTCAAACAAAAGATAACATATTAACACAGTAAAATCAATAATTATTGAGAAAATATTGTTATTTTGTTATTATGTACAAAATTTTTCAAATAATATGGTATATTTGACGATTGAAATTAGTCGAACGTGTTGTTACAATAATAACAGATGCTCGATATGCATCATACATATTGAAAGGAGAACATAGAAATGAAAAAGATTCTCAGCATTTTATTGGTATTTGCGCTGGTACTCACCTTTGCGGCCTGCGCAGGAACAGGCGAAGAAAATGACAGCAATCCTTCAGAATCGAAAGAGCAGGGATCTAACTCTGCAACAACCGAACCGGCCAACGACGACGGGAAGATCAGAATTGCGGAAGTCGTCGCCTCCACCGGCAGCATTGATGATCGTTCCTTCTGCCAGGGCACCTATGAGGGTATAAAAAAGTATGCAGACGAAAACGGTATCAGCTACGGCTATTATCAGAGTGTTGACGATTCTGTTGCAGAATTTGTCAACACCATCAAGCTGGCTGTAAATGGTGGCGCTGAAATCGTTATTGCACCGGGTTATAGCTGGAATGCTGCGATCTACGAAGCACAGTCCATGTTCCCCGACACCGCCTTTGTTATTATCGATGGCGAGCCGAACAACGGTACTGAGACTGTCTGCGGTGCCAATACCTATTCCATCTATTTTGCTGAGCAGCAGGCAGGCTATTTGGCTGGCTACGCTGCGGTTGTTGATGGCTACCGTTCACTGGGCTTCATTGGCGGCATGGCTGTACCCGCCGTTGTCCGATATGGCTATGGTTATATTCAGGGGATTGAGGATGCAGCGAAGGACCTTGGCCTGCAGCCCGGTGATATCACCCTGCGCTATCACTATCTCGGCAACTGGGATCCCTCTCCCGAAAACCAGACCTTCTGCACCTCCTGGTACAGCAGCGGTACGGATTGTATTTTCTTCTGCGCCGGCGACGTAACAAACGTCGGTATGGCAGCTGCAAAGCAGGTTGGCCCGGAGAAGGCGGTCATTGGTGTTGATGTTAATCAGGGCTATGAAGACGAGTGTGTTTTGACCTCTGCAATGAAGGGTGTCGATACCGCCACCTATTCTGCGCTGCAGGAATTCTATGCCGGCACCTTCCCCGGCGGCCAAATCGTAACACTGGATGCCTCCCAAGGCGGTGTCGGTCTTCCTCTGGTTGATGAGACATGGCGCTTCAACGCCTTTACAAAAGAGGACTATGACGCGCTGTTTGAAAAACTTGCCTCCGGCGAAATTCAGGTCCCCACGGACACAGACTACGAAACGGCGGATCAGATTCCTGTAACAATGTTCACCGTGGAGATTGTCTGATCGACAGCTTATAAATTCGGAATTATACTTTCTTCCCTTACCGGCTCGTCCGGCAAGGGAAGGACTTTTAGACGCGGGAGAAAGAACTATGAGCTACGCAGTTGAAATGCTGAATATTACAAAGCGTTTTCCCGGTATCATCGCAAACAATCAAGTCACTCTGCAGGTCCGGCGCGGTGAAGTACATGCACTTCTGGGTGAAAACGGCGCGGGAAAATCCACACTGATGAGTATTCTGTTTGGATTATACTCTGCAGATGAGGGCACGATCAGGATCAATGAAAAAGAAGTGCGCGTGACCGACCCGAACGAGGCCAACGCTCTTGGCATCGGCATGGTACACCAGCACTTTAAATTGATACATAACTTTACCGTTCTGGAGAATATCATTCTGGGTGCTGAAAGTCAGAAATACAGCGTACTGGATATGAAGACCGCGCGAAAAAAAGTCGTTGCATTAAGTGAAAAATACCATCTGGATGTGGACCCGGACAAGCGCATTACCGAGATCACCGTCGGTATGCAGCAACGTGTCGAGATTCTGAAGATGCTCTATCGGGATAACGATATTCTGATTTTTGACGAGCCAACAGCGGTGCTCCTTCCTGATGAGATTGATGAACTGATCGAAATCATAAAGAATCTCGTAGCGGAGGGAAAGACTATCCTCTTCATTTCTCATAAGCTGGATGAAATCAAGCGAGTGGCTGACCGTTGTACCGTTCTGCGCCGCGGCCGTGTTATAGGTACGGTAGAAGTCGCCAGCACTTCTAAGGAAGAAATGGCGGAAATGATGGTCGGCCGGAAAGTTCTCCTTCAGGTTGATAAGGGCGAAAGCTATCTCGGTACGCCGTCAACCATTCTGGAGGTACAGGATCTCTGCGTAAAAAAGCGCAATGAGCGAAAAAACAAGGTCGATCATGTCAGCTTCCGCGTACAAGCCGGAGAGATCGCGTGCATTGCAGGCGTGGATGGCAACGGGCAGAGTGAACTGGTGGCTGCTATCGCAGGATTAATGCCATCAACCGGCCGCATCACCCTTTGCGGCGAAGACATATCGCACCGTTCGGTACGTTACCGCAACTGCCATGGTCTGTCCCATATACCGGAGGATCGTCAGAAGCAAGGTCTTGTAATGGAATACAATGTGGCGCAGAACCTGGTGCTTCAGGAATTTCAGGAGCCGCAGTTTCAGCGTCACGGTCTCATTTTGACAGGTGCCGTCAACGAATACGCAGACCGGCTGATTGAGAAGTACGACATCCGCAGCGGTCAAGGCCGTGAAACCGCTGCAGGAAGCCTTTCCGGAGGCAACCAACAGAAGGTCATCATCGCCCGTGAATTGGAGCGGCCGCATGAGCTGGTCATCGCAGTACAGCCTACGCGCGGGTTGGATGTCGGTGCCATCGAACAGATTCAGGCCCAGCTTGTCAAACAAAGGAATGCGGGGAAAGCGGTCCTTCTGGTCTCGCTGGAGTTAGAAGAAGTCATGAGCCTCAGTGATCGGATCATGGTCCTCCATGATGGCCGCATCGTGGCCGATCATCTGGATCCGAAAAAGATTACAATGAAAGAACTCGGCCTGTATATGGCCGGTGTCAAGGGAGGCGCAACCGATGTCTGAAAAATCTCTGAAATCTCAGAAAAAGAAAAGCACCGATCTTTACGCCGCCATTGCCGCCGCGCTGATCGGTCTGCTGTTTGGGCTTTTTGTCCTGCTGGTTTCAAATCCGTCGAAGGCATTTCAGGGCTTTGGGGCGCTACTGACCGGAGCTTTCAGCGAGGGAATCTCCGGCCTTGGAACGATACTGTACTATACAACAACTCTGGCTCTGTGTGCGTTGTCCGTCGCCTTTGCAAGCAGGACAGGTGTGTTCAATATCGGCGGCGCCGGACAGTTCATTCTCGGAGGCGCTGCTGCGAGCTATGTTGGAGTCAACTGGACTTTCCTGCCGCCGGTGCTGCATTTTCTTGTCGCGGTCCTGGTGTCATTGCTGGCAGGTGCGCTCTGGGGTGCGCTGATTGGTCTGTTGAAAGCATTTTTCAATATCAGTGAGATTGTGATTGGAATTCTGCTGAACTATATTGGCGTTTATCTTGCCAATATGTTCGTTCTTGACTACTTCTATGATGTCTCCATGAACCGTTCCCTGCCCGTTGCACAGAGCGCCATGGTGCCGCGTTTGGGGATGGATAAGCTCTTCCCAAATACCGCAGCTGACGCAGGTATTTTTATTGCAGTGCTGGTGGCAGTGCTGATTTGGTTCATTTTCAAACGGACCACCTTCGGCTATCAGATCACCGCCTGCGGTAATAACCCTGACGCAAGCCGGTACGCAGGCATCAACGCGAAGAAAAACATTGTGCTTGCAATGGCGATCTCCGGTGCGATCTCAGGTCTTGCCGGTGCGCTGTTCTATCTCTCTCCGGCAAAGAATTTTATTGCCATCAGTGACGCTACTCCTGCACAGCCGATGACAGGCATTTGCGCATCGCTCCTGGCCATGGGAAATCCCATCGGTATTCTTTTTTCCAGTCTGTTTATTTCTTATATTACGGCAGGCGGTTTCAATATGCAGCTTTACGGCTTTGTCCCAGAAATCGTGGACATTGTCACCGCAGCAATCATCTACTGCAGCGCTTTTGTCATTCTGATTAACAAGGCCATCCGGGTTCTGTCTGCGCGCTTTCAACGCAAAGGAAAGGAGAAGTAAAAATGAGTGTTGTTTACTTCATCTGCCAGCAAATGATGTATTTCGTCATTCCTCTCACCGTTGTTGCGCTGGCAGGCATGTTTTCAGAACGCTCCGGCGTTATGAATATTGCTCTTGACGGTACGATGATCATTGGCGCTTTCTGCGGCGCAGTATTCCTGAACCTGACCCAAGATACATGGTCCGGCCAGGGGCAATTCCTCTGCGCCATGTTGATCGCCGCAGTCGCCGGTATGCTCTTTATGGCGCTGCACGCTTTTGCATCTATCAATTTGAACGCTGCTCAGACCATTAGCGGCATCTCCATGAATATGATCGCGCCCGCACTGGCAATCTTCCTTGCGCGTGTGCTCTTTGGATACCAGCGTGTTCCGTATACAAATTCCTTTCTGATCCGCAGCATCCCTGTGCTGGGTGACATTCCAATCCTCGGGCCAATGCTTTTCCAAAACACATACATCAGCACCTGGATCGGTATTGCGATCATGATTATCTCACAATTTGTTCTCTATAAAACCACCTTTGGACTTCGATTGCGGGCCTGTGGTGAATACCCGGAAGCTGCCAGCTCCGTCGGCATCAATGTTCGTAAATTTCGTTGGATCGGCGTTCTGATCTCAGGATTACTGGCGGGTATGGGCGGTATCATCTTTATCGTCCCGACCTCCAATATGTTTAGCGGCAACGTTGCAGCTTATGGCTTTCTGGCGATTGCCGTTCTGGTCTTTGGTCAGTGGAAACCCACGCGGATCTTCCTATCTGCGCTGATTTTTGGCTTTGCCAAGACAATTTCCTCCGGCTACTCGGGGATCCCTTTCCTGGCATCTCTGAACATTTCACCGTATGTTTACAAAATCATTCCCTACGCGTTCACCATTCTCATGCTGGTGATCTCCTCCCGCAATCCGCAGGCGCCCAGAGCAGTTGGCAAGCCCTACGTGAAGGGAGATAAGTCCTGATATGTGGTCAGTTCATCTGACGCTGGGGCAGAATGCGGTCGAAGAAGACTATCTCTATGCGCAGGCTCTCTGTGAGCACTACGGTTTTTCTGTCGTTTCCTCAGATCGCGAACGAGGCTCGAGGACTGAGGCTGACTATATGTCTCAGTGTGACGTTGTGCTCGCAAACATGCGAAAGAGCCTCATCGGTGAACCGGATTTCCATGTGATATATGAACTTGGCATCGGCTTTGCAAAAGAGAAGCGACTCTACGGCTTTATGCCCGACTCCAGAGACTATATACACCGCTGGCCCTTCGGCCATTTTGGAGAAGACGGGACGATTCAGGACCAGTATGAGTTGGCCTACAGCACCGCTCTCACCATTGGAAATCTGATGTATTCGGTCCCGACAAAGATTGTGGAAGGAGACCTGGCGCTTTGTGTCAAGACGCTCTGGTACGATCAGATCGAGGCGCTCAAAGAACGAGGGCAGCGTATCACGCCGCTGAAAGATCTGCGCTATAGCTGCCGCCGTAAACCCGGCGATCCGCATTTGGCCTATCTGGCAGGTTATGAATGTTTCAATTCGAGCCGCACAACCATCGGAGAAAGCATGGTACACCTTTGCCGGAAAAACGGTTTCGACGCAGATTATCCGACAAGCCCCGTCAACGGTCTGCGAAAGCTGGATTTTGCGGATCTGATGAATCCCCTAGTCGGCATTGCGGCATCCTTTGATCACGACCAGTATAAGGTGCAGTGTTCGGATATCACCATTGCCAACGTCAATCCATACCACGGTCTGCTTCCTGATAGCGGTACAGTATTTGAGTTGGGAATGGCCGTCGGTCTCGGTCAGCTCTGTGTCGTATACTATCACGGCAGCAAAGATGTACTGCAGGAACGTATGTTGCGGCCCCATGGATGGCTGACCGATCGGAGAAAATACAATCCGGCACAATATGAACAAATCTTGCGTGCGTTGTTTCGCAGGGACACAGCATATGTGAGGGGAGAATTCTCTGATGCGGTACACTACGTTAAACGCAAGCTAAATAAGGAGAAAACAGAATGAATTCATATAAGCTGTATATTACCGGACCGCAGAAATACTTTCCGAACGGACTTGCCGAACTGAAAATGTATAAAGCGGTAGCGGAATATTACGGATTTGAAGTGATCAACGATTTTTCATATGTGGAAAACGGTCTTCTGGAATATGAACCCATTGACCGCAGCTTTCTGAACGATTGCGATATCGTCATTGCAGATGTAAACCCGTTCCGCGGTGGCGAGCCTGAAAGCTCAACGATCTTTGATCTTGGCATCGCTTTCGCAAAAAAGAAGAAGATCTATACGCATGTCCACGATATGCGGGACGTAATTCACAAATATCCGCGCGCCCATTTCAACGAGGATGGAAAGATCATCGACGAACACGGCTTAAAGTACGCTGACGGTTTCACGCTCGGCAATCTGATGTACATGATCCCGGGTAAAATGATCGAGGGTGGCTTCATTGAGTGCATCCGTGCGTTGGTCGTTGACCTCATTGAAGAGGAGAAAATGCGCGGCCAGCGAATCATCCCCGCGCAGGATCACCGTTCGGATCCGACGTGGCCTGTGGAACCCGGAAAATGGAGAGCTTATCTTGCCGGGACGGAGTGTTTTATGGTCGATGCCCGGTCATACGGTGATTGGATGCAGTCAATTTGTCGCAAATACCGTTTCGAGGGGATTTTTCCGTCTGACATCGCACCGGATCTCCCCTTCCCCTCCGAGGAAGAAATGCAGAATGTATTTACACGCAGCGCTTTTTTCTTTGACCGGGATCAACTTCATATTCGCAACAGCAACCTTGTGATTGCCAACTTTAACCCTTATCACGGTCACGAGCCGGACAGCGGCACCGTTTTTGAAACAGGCATGGGCTTTGGCCTGGGCTATCCATGCTACTGCTTCGTCAGTGACTGCAGGCCAATGATCGAGCGTATCGACTGCCGCCGGGGAGATGACGGAAAATATCGTGATATTGAGAAGTATCTTGTGGAGGACTACGGTTTCCCCCTGGCCGCACGGCTTGCCACAAATGTCAAAATCATCCACGGCGATTTTGCCTATGCGGCAAAAGCAGTCGCAATGGATCTTGGCATCTTCGGCGATTAACACTGACTGCAGCCGCAGCGGGCGAGCAGATCCGCAACGCGGCAGAATGGAGTAATAATATGAGTACACATATTGGCGCACAGCCGGAGCAGATCGCACAAACGATCCTGTTGCCCGGCGATCCGTTAAGAGCCAAATACATTGCAGAAACCTATCTGACAGACACATTTTGCTTCAACACTGTACGTAATATGCTTGGCTTTACCGGCTATTACAAAGGCAAGCGTCTGTCGGTCATGGGATCCGGCATGGGTATTTCCTCTTGCGGAATCTATGTTCATGAACTGATCAGTGACTACGGTGTGAAAACGCTGATCCGCGTCGGAACTGCCGGCGCAATCAGCGAAATGCTACAGCTTGGCGATATCGTGATCGCCAGCGGCGCCTGTACAACCAGCAATATCAACCGTCTGATCTTTCCCGGCACTTATTGTCCCCTTGCTGACTTTGAGCTCACGAGAGCCGCTTATCTGCTTGCAAAAGAGCAAAACTGTCGTGCTTTTGTTGGCAATCTTCTGTCAAGTGATCTTTTTTATGATGACGACGCTCCAAAGGACGCGATACTGCAATGGCAGCGCTACGGTGTCCTCGCCGGCGAGATGGAAAGCGCTGTGCTATTCACCCTTGCAAAAAAGTACGGCGTTCGCGCACTGACCTTAGTGACAGTAGCCGACAGCATTGTTTTTCCCGAAAAAATGTCAGCGGAGGCGCGGGAACGTTCTCTCGACAAGATGATCCTGTTGGGGCTGGAAACCGCGGCTTCATTTATAAAGGAGGATGCGCAATGAGCACACCGCATATTCAGGCGGAAGCCGGTCAAATCGCACCGCGTGTTTTACTTCCCGGCGACCCCCTTCGCGCAAAATATATTGCGGAGACTTTTTTTGATTCTCCGGTATGTTTTAACAACACCCGCGGTATGCTTGGTTATACCGGACGTTATAAGGGTGTGGAAGTATCTGCCATGGGAACCGGGATGGGTATTCCTTCTATATCAATCTACGCGACAGAATTGGTAAAGTTTTACGGAGTTAAGACGCTGATCCGTGTTGGTACATGCGGTTCTTTCCGGGAGGAAATCGGACTGAAGGATATCATTCTTGCGCAGGGTTGCTGCACGGATAGTGCCATACTGCGCCGTAAATTTGACGGTGACTACGCTCCGCTGGCCGATTTTGCGCTGCTGAATACCGCCTATGAAAAGGCGCTTGCCCAGGAGAAGAAGGTCTTTGTCGGTCTTGTAAAATCCTCAGATATGCTGTATCAAAAGGACAAGCCTTTTGGCTTTGAAAACTGGATAAAATACGGCGCCATCGGCGCAGAAATGGAGGGTGCCGCGCTGTACACCATAGCAGCGCGTTATAAGGCCCGGGCACTGTGTATCTGTTCCGTCAGTGACGGGAAGTTCCAGCAAGATGTTCTTTCCGCAGAGGAGAAGGAACGCTCTCTGCTGGATATGCTGGAGCTTGCCCTGGACACTGCGATCGAATTCTGAGCCGGTGAGACGATGGATTGTCGCGGTCGTCGGTACCGCAGAATGTATGCGGGATGACCCTTGCTGGACCCTTGCCTTTTCGCTTGGGAAGGAGCTTGTGGGCCTCGGTATGCGGATCCTGACCGGCGGTCTGAACGGTGTCATGGAGGCTGCTCTGGCCGGTGCGCGTTCCTCCCCTGCCTATACCGAAGGCGATACACTTGCGATCCTACCCGGTTTTTCACCCGAGCAAGCAAATCCATATGCTGACATCGTCGTTGCAACCGGCGCAGACGTCCATATGAACGGCATCGTTGCCAGTTGTGATGCCGTCATTGCTGTTGGAGGCGGTGCAGGAACACTATGCGAAATCGCCATGGCTTTGGAGAGAGAAAGGCCGGTCCTGATCTGTTCCGCCGTCGACGGAAGTGGACCCCTCGCGCTTGCTTGTGGTGAGGCCGCCGGTTTTGGTTCTTATCTGCATCCATTTTCAACGGTCGCAGAGGCAACAACCCTCTTGGGGCAGTTTTGGAAGGAAGTGAAATCTTGCGAAGAAGAATGATTGCAGTCATCGGCTACGCGCATTTGGAGGAAACTGATCCTTGCTACTGTGAGGCTATGTGCCTTGGGCGGATGTTGGTCGAACATGGCTACCGGGTCGTGACAGGGGGCCTGGGCGGTGTGATGGAAGCTGCTCTGCGGGGCGCCAAGGAAGCTGATTGTTACCGCGAAGGCGATACCGTAGCACTGCTGCCCTCCTTTGACACTTCCACGGCAAATCCCTACGCAGATATCGTCGTTGCCACCGGCACCGATATCTACCGCAACGCCATGGTCGCTAATGCCGATGCGGTTATTGCCATAGGAGGCGGCGCGGGTACGCTTTCGGAACTGTCCTACGCGTGGCATTTGTGTCGGCTGATATTGGTCTATAACAATCTCAAAGGCTGGAGCGAGGCGCTTGCCGATCGAGTCCTGGACAACCGCCGGCGATCGGATGACCCGGAAGATCGTCTGTTCGGCATTTCCTCCGCAGCTGCAGCAATAGAGCTGCTGGCAAAGCGTCTTCCGTTGTATAACGCTCATCCGCCGCGTTTATAGTTTTTTTTTGAACATAAAACCCGATATAGAAATAAGCAACGAAACAAACCACCGGTGCCCGTAAATTACAGGTACCGGTGGTTTTCCGATATTTCATATAATATCATTGTTTATAATTGTTTCGCCCTGCGACAGTTGCGGATGAGGTGGATCGCCATGCCCAGTATAAAGCCGATCAGCGCGGGAACGACCCACCCAAGATTCAGATGGAACCACGGTAGTATTTTTCCCGCAAGGTCCACCGCGCCATCCAGGTGCAGGCTGCTGCGCAGACCTTCCGGCAGTGTCTTGATCAGATCAAACAGCGCCGAAACGCAGGTGAACACCGTGACACTGACATAGACAGTTTTGTCATGGTCAAACAGCTTTCCGCACAGAGCCAGCAGGATCAGTGTGATAGCCAGTGGGTAAAGGAACATGAGGACGGGCAGGGAGTATTCAATGATCTTGGACAAGCCGAAGTTGGAAACACAGAAGGAAAAGACCGTGAAGATCACCGCCCAGATCTTGTAGGAACAGCCCCGGGGGAACATTCTGGCAAAGGCGTCGGCGCAGCTTGTTACAAGGCCGATGGAGGTCTTCAGGCAGGCACAGGTGACGGTAATCGCCAGGACGATACTTCCCGCTTTGCCAAGATAGTGGTTTGATAGCTGTGCCAGCGCGATGCCGCCGTTTTCGGATATCTCAAACAGGCCCCTGGACTGGGTGCCTATGAGAATGGTTGCAACATAGATCGCCGCCATCAGCAAGCCGGTCAATATGCCGGAATGAAGAACATCCTTGGCAACAGCCCCGTCTTCCTTGACGCCCATGGCCCGGATGATGTCAATAACGACAATGCCAAACGCAAGACCGGCAATGGCGTCCATGGTCCCGTAGCCCTCAATAAAACCGGAAAACAGCGCGCCGCTCTGATAGGAGCTGTCCGGCTCCACGGAGGAAAGGGACGCGCCCGGATTGCACAGGGCGGCAACGACCAGGATCGCAAAGAAGATCAGAAACAACGGATTGATGATCTTTCCGATCCAAACAGTGATCTTTCCCGGCCGCAGGGAAAAGAACAGCACCAGTCCGAAGAAAACCAGGGAGAATAACAGCAGAACCAGCGCTTCCGAAGCGTTCTCCCCCAGCATCGGTCGGATCCCCGTCGTAAAGGAGGTCGTCGCGCATCTTGGTATGGCAAAAAACGGCCCGATGGTGAGATACAGCAGGCAGGTAAAGAAGTATCCGTAGCGTTTGCCGACCTTGGTTGCCAGTGCTTGCAGACCGTCGGAGTGGGTATTGCCGATGGCCGCCACGCCCAAAATCGGGATTCCGACGGCAGTGATAATGAAGCCGATCATGGCGGGGATCGCATTGCGTCCGGCAAGCTGGCCGAGATGCACCGGGAAGATCAGGTTGCCCGCGCCAAAGAACATCCCGAACAGCGTAGCTGCCACTAAAATTCTTTGCTTCATGTTGAGCCTTTTCTGCATGATACGTCCCTCCTTCTTATGACTTTGATTCTACCATTGTACTTGAAATCTGAGAAGCGCCTGTTTATAATAAATATATGAGAAATTGTCATAGATATGAATGGAAAGGAGCGGCGCTATGGACAGCAAAAAACTTGAAATTCTGATGACGGCAGCCGATCTGGGCAGCTTTACAAAGGCCTCCGAAGTCGTCGGCTATACCCAGTCCGGCCTGACCCATATGATGGACGTGCTGGAACGGGAGATCGGCTTTCCCCTGCTGCAGCGGAGCCACAGCGGCATACAGTTGACGGAACAGGGCGCCCAGTTGATGCCGGCGATCCGGGAATTTCTGCAGGCAAATGCCAATTTGGAAAACCAGATCCGCACGGTGGCGGAGAAGAAAGCCGAGGTCATACGGATTGCGGCGTATGCAAGCATCGCCATGCACTGGATGCCGGAAATCCTCTATCGCTTCCGGCGCCTTTGCCCGGAGGTCAACGTGGATCTGCGCATGGTGGACCATGCCCTGGAGCCCTTTGAACTGCTGGAACGCGGCCAGACCGATGTGATCTTCGCCAGTCGGCAGAATTATACCTGCTGCGATTGGATTCCCCTTTACAACGAGCGTATGTACGCCATCCTGCCGAAGGACTATCCTTTGGAAAACCGCAGCAAATTTCCGCTGGAGGAATTCGCCGGCCAGGAATTTCTCATGCCTTACGGCAGGTTCGACATTGATGTGAAAGCCGCCCTCGAGCCTGTGGGCATCAGGCTTGACGCGAAGATTTCCCGGGTCGATGACGAGACAGTCATCCGAATGGTCGGCCGCGGCCTGGGCGTGTCCATGATGACGGAGCTGATGATCCGCGGCAGAACAGACGACGTGCTGTGTGTTCCCGTCACCCCCACGGCCATCCGGGAGCTTGGCATGGGAACCCACGTGCGAAAAAAAGAATCCTCCAGCGTGCAAAAGCTGAAGGACTGCGTACTGGACTTCATCCATGAATATTCGTCATCATATTCCGGCGTCCCCACTGCCCGGTAAGCACGTCTCTGCCTGCCATCTTTATCAAACACGACCCCTCCCCCACCACCAGCCTGACGCCATAACAAGTAGAAGTATTCTCCAATCGCTGCCCCCAAAACCGAAAAAGCCGCGTCTTTATAGGCGAAGATCTTCAAACCAAAGAAAGGACCAATCAAATGGCTGAGGATGAAAAACTGCTCCGGCGGCTACGCAAGGGCGACACAGCGGCGCTGAACGATGTGCTGCGGAAATATACAGCCTACGTTTTCACCGTGGTGACCAACCGCCTCGGACGGTTCGCAAGCCCGGAGGATGTTGAGGAGCTTTCGTCGAACGTCTTTTATTCCCTGTGGTCGCACCGGGAGACGCTCTGCACAAACAATATTCGCGGCTGGCTCAGCGCGACGGCTCGTAACGAGGCCTGCAGCTTTCTGCGCAAGCACCGGATCGAGACCGTGGAGGCAGAAGATCGGCTGACCGTCACCGGCGATAATGCGCAGATGCTCCTTGAGCAGGAGGAGCGCCGCAAATATCTGCAAAAGGCCCTCGATGCGCTGGATTCTGAGACGCGCGAGATTTTTATCCGGCGCTATTATTACGGGCAAAGCGTTATCGCCATCGCAGGCGAGATGGAGCGAAACTACGAGACAGTCAAGAGCCGTCTCAAGCGAGGCAAGGCAAAGCTCCGCGCGGAATTGGAGAAAGGTGGGTATCATTGTGAGGATTGATCTTATTGATTTTTTTGACGGCTGGAAAGATGACAGCGTAGATCTGAAACAAGTTCCCGTGCCGGATGCGGTGGGCTTTCGGAAGCGGGTGCTGGACCGCACCCAAGCCCCCAAAAAACATCACAGGCCGCTTCTTCGGGGTTTGATGATCGCCGCGATCATCATTGCCCTGTCCATTACCGCAGTGGCGGTAGTCGGACAATATACCATACGCCAGACGGAGGGAATGTCCTACGACATCGGCAACCCTCACCATCCGCTGGAATTGCCGGAGGCGAATTTTGTCATCAACTTTGAACACGTGCCGGACGGCAATGTGGTGGGCTTCCGCCTGAACTATCGGCCTGCGTTGGAGCAGGAGTATTGCGTGGAGGAGACACTCTCCGGCTATCTGGTGTTTTTGAAGGAGTTCCACGGTGCAGCGGATACCCCGGAGGTGCCGGAGGATGTTTTGGTCCATTTTGAGGACGAATTCCGAGTAGGTGCGGTAAACGAGGGCAGTCGGAAGGATCACATTCTTCAGGCGGCGGAGGAATGGTCCGCCGGAATGTCCCAAGAAAAGCAGAGCAACGCCCGGAAGGCCGCCGAGATCTACCTAAACGGCGATATGTACGACCCGGAGGAGCTGGACCGGATGCTGGCAGAGCTGTTCAGCCCGGAGGAGCTGGAAAGCCTGATCGCTGCGCTGAACGGAGCGTCTGCCGAGAGTTATGGAACGGCATGTCTCCTCACCGCAGGGATCTATTCTGCCGCAGATGTCAAGGATACGGATTTCCTCTGTGAATCCCCGGTGGAGATCGTGAAGGAAGGGCAGATCAACGGCAGAAACGCGCTCTATTTCACCTCCGATGACATCCGGACCGGCGTCGTCTACCAGCACATCCTTCTCTACGATGCACAGCTTGGCTGCGTCTTCCACATCGGCGGCGAGTTGAGCTTTGAGGAACTGGAGCGCATGGTGGAGGGCTTGGAGCTTGTGGAGATCGACTATCCGTCGGTGGACTACAGCCCCGAATATCAATATTGCCTCCTTGACATCCGCAGAGGGTAGGAAGCGTGAACACAGCATGATCTAATACTGATTCTTGATTAAAAAGTTTAATCAAGAATCAGTATTAGACTGAAAAAAGCACGCCGAAGCGTGCTTTTTTTCTGGAGGTGCCGCCCAGATTTGAACTGGGGAATGAAGGTTTTGCAGACCTTTGCCTTACCACTTGGCCACGGCACCAGATATGAAACAAGGAACGCGAGGGCGTTCCTTATTTTTTTGGAGCGGGTGACGAGGCTCGAACTCGCTACCTCCACCTTGGCAAGGT
>CAMFZO010000008.1 GCA_946006895.1 uncultured Clostridia bacterium
GCGCAGCAGACACATCCGTTATTCACTATTCACTTTTCACCGTTCACTGTTCACTTTTCACTATTCACTAATAAAACCGCAAACCCCGCCGGGTGCCGGTCACAGCGCCCTGCGGGGTTTTCTGTTATGCGATACCGTATTTTTCGGCGTAGGCCTTATACTCCTCCACGAAGCTGCGGCTGCCGCCGGTCTTGATGTCGTTGAGGTAGGCGTGGGTGTCGAAGCTGCCGACGCCGGTCTCGATGATGGCAACGGCGATATTGGAGCAGTGGTCGGAGATACGCTCGTAGTTGGTCAGCAGGTCCGACAGGACAAAGCCGGTCTGGATGGTGCACTTGCCCGTCTGCAGACGCTCGATGTGGCCGCTCTTGGCCCGGGCGATGAGCACGTCGATGACCTGCTCCAGCGGCTCCACATGGGCAGCCTCCATGCGGTCGTTGTCGGTAAAGGCGCGGACCGTGATATTCTGGATCTCCAGCAGCGCGTCCGTCATGTTCTGGATCTCCTCCCGCGCCTCGTCGGAGAAGGTGATCTCCTTGTCATGGATCTCCTGGGCGGTCTTCAGCAGATTCACCGCATGGTCGCCCAGGCGCTCAAAGTCTCCGATGGAATGGAGCATCAGCGACACCTGCCGCGAGTCCCAATCCGACATGGAGCGGCTGGACAGCTTGACCAAGAAGGAGCCCAGCTTATCCTCGTACCGGTCCAGAACGTCCTCGTTCTTCAGTATCTCGTCGGCGGTCTTGGAATCATAGCGGACAAGCATATTCAGTGACGCATGGAGAGTGGAACGGGCCAGCTCGGCCATTTTCTTGGTCTGGGCCAGGGCCTCGTTGACGGCGACGGACGGGGTGGAGATCAGGCGCTCGTCCAGGAACTCCGTCTGCACCTCTTTGCGGCTGGGGCGGACGATGAGGTTGGTCAGCCTGACAAGCTGCTTCTCGAAGGGGAACAGGATGAGGGTGTTGACGATGTTGAAGATGGTGTGGATCAACGCCACGCCGGCACGTCCCGGATTTGTGTCCATAAAGCTGAAGTCCAGCAGGGCATTGGCGGCAAAGAAGCCTGCCAGGCAGACGACGGTGCCGATGATCTTGATGATGATATGGACCGCAGAGACCTTCTTTGCCTCCCGGGTGACGCCGACGGAGGACAGGAGGGCCGTGGCGCAGGTGCCGATGTTGGCGCCCAGGACCAGCGGAATGGCGGTGCTGAAGCTCACCAGGCCCGAGGCGGCCAGCGTCTGGACGATGCCGATGGTGGCTGCGGAGGACTGGATGATGCCCGTAAAGACGGTGGAGATCAGCACAGCCAGGACAGGGTTGTCAAAGGCCGTCAGCATGGACTGGAAGCCCTCGTTTTCCCGCAGGCCGTCCATGGCGCCGCTCATGAACTTCATGCCGTACATCAGGATGGCGAAGCCCACCATGATCTTGCCCAGATCCTGCCGTTTGGTCTTCTTGGACATCATGATCAGGGCGATGCCGGCGATGGCGACCACGGGAGAGAAATGCTCCGGCTTCAGCAGAGACAGCCAGCCCTCTCCGTCCACGCCGCTCAGGGAGAGGATCCAGCTCGTCACCGTGGTGCCGATGTTGGAGCCCATGATGACGTTGATGGTCTGCTCAAACTGCATCAGACCCGAGTTGACCAGGCCCACCAGCATGACCGTCATGGCCGAGGAGGATTGGATGGCAATGGTGATGCCGGCGCCCAGGCTCATGCCCAGGAACGGGTTGGAGGTGGCCTTTTTCAGGGAACGCTCCAGAGAGCCGCCGGCCAGCTTTCCCAGGCCGCCGGACATGACATTCATGCCGTAGAGGAAAAACGCGAGGCCACCGATCAGCTCTAAAGCGGCGAATAGTACCGTCATGCGAAGTTCTCCGTTTCTATCTGGTTGTCTTGATTATTCCTTGTTGGCAGCCTTGGCTTCCTCCGCGTCCTCTCTGGGAAGAACCTTGGCGAGGATGACGCCCAGCACTGCGGCGATGGCGGTACCGCTGATGGTGACACTGCCGATGGTGACGTTGTTGGAAAGGCCGAGGCCCAGGACCAGCATAACGGCAGCAATGATGAGGTTATAGCTCTTGGTGAAGTCCACATGGTTTTCCACCAGCATCCGCAGACCGACAGAGGCGATCATGCCGAAGAGAACAACGGACACACCGCCCATGACGGCGGCGGGGATGCTGTTGAGGATGCCGGAGACCTTGCCGAAGAGGGACAGGACGATGGCAAAGACGGCGGCGATGCGCAGCGTGGCAGGGTTATAGTTGCGGGTCGCGGCGAGAACGCCGGTGTTTTCGGAATAGGTGGTGGCGGCAGGTCCGCCGCAGAGACCGGAGAAGATGGAGGCGAGGCCGCAGCCCAGCAGGGTACGGTGCAGACCCGGCTCCTGGATGTAGTTGTGGCCGGTGACAGCGCCGTTGGCGGTGATGTCGCCCACGTGCTCAACAAAGGTGACAATGGCGATGGGCGCGATTATAGTGACGGCGGTGGTCACGGCGCCCCAGTCCAGGCCGGTAAAGCAGAAGGAGAACTTGGGGAAGGTGAACCAGGCGGCGTCGGCGACGGCTGCCGTATCCACCATGCCCAGGGCCAGGGAGGTCAGATAGCCGGCCACGATGCCGAAGAGGATGGGAATGAGCTTCCAGAAGCCACGGAAGAAGAACATGACGACGACGATGACCGCAATGGTCACAACGGCGACGACCCAGTTTTTCCAGACGGGGATGCCGGCAACGGCGGTGGTGATGTTGTTCATGGCCGTGGGGGCCAGCATCATGCCGATGACGATGATCATGCAGCCGGTGACGATGGGCGGGAAGAAGCTGGTGATGCGCTTGGAGCCGAAGAGCTTGACCAGCAGCGCCAGGATCAGATACAGCACGCCGGAGGCCATGATGCCCCAGCCCACATAGGCGGCAAAGTTGTCAAGGGAATGTGTGGCGCAGTAGGTGCTGACGGCACCGATGGAAGCGATAAAGGAGAAGCTGGAGCCCATAAAAGCGGGAACGATGCCCTTGGTGATAAGGTGGAAGATCAGAGTGCCGATGCCCATACAGAACAGGGTGACGGCAGGATCCAGCCCGGTCAGCGCGGGGACAAGGACCGTGGAGCCAAACATTGCGAAGACATGCTGGATGCCCAGGGTGATGGCTCTGCCGGGCTTATCTCCGCCCCAGAGCATGGTTTTCAGTTTCATTGGTAGTCCTCCTTATTTTTGGTCGTACGATTGAATGATACCACATTTATATAAAAAGTGCAACGATTTCCGCAAAAAAACGCGGGCTGCGAAAATCGTTCGACATTTTTTGCTTCTGTCCGGCGCAAAAACGGAAATTCCTGCGAAAAAAAGCAGAGCTTTCTCCCCGAAACATCGGGATTTTGTTCCATGGACCGCGAAAAGCCTCGAAAACCGTCGGGAGAAAAGAATGGCGTCCGGGGAAATTCTATGGTTCAATCAAAGGGAAAGGAGGGTATCGTGATGCTCACACGAACTTATTTTGACGCCCGGACCATCCGCTGTGACAACGGCGAGACCGCCGCACTGCTCTACTACCTCACCGGCGAGACCTTCGGCGGCGCCGTCGGCTACGGCGCGGAGGTCATCATGCACCGCGGCACGGAACGGCATAGCGCCGCCGTGCGCAACGTCACCGACTCCCCTGTCCACATGGCGGCCATTCTGGACCGTCTCAGCCGCAACTGTGTCACGCCCTGCGTCTTCCCCGAGGTTCTGGAGGAGGAGCTGAGCCGTATTTCCCTGTAGCTCCTGCGCAGACGCCTGCTTCCTGTTCATTCTATTCCGGCTTTGCGTAAAAAAAGATGGACATTTTGTGGCAGATTTGATAGAATAGAACTATATATCGCGTAGCAAAGGAGAGAAAGCTATGAAATGTCCCTATTGCGGCTATCAGGAAAGCAAGGTCGTGGACTCCCGCCATTCCGATGACGGCGTCAGCATCCGCCGCCGCAGAGAATGTCTTTCCTGCCAGAAGCGCTTTACGACCTATGAGACCGTGGAAAGTCTGCCCATCGTGGTGGTGAAAAAGGACAACAGCCGCGAGCCCTTTGACCGCAGCAAGATCCTGCGGGGCATGGTTCGCGCCTGCGAGAAACGACCCGTCAGCATGGCCCAGCTGGAGGCCGCCGTCGCTGAAATCGAGCAGATCGTCCAGAACTCTCTGGAACGCGAGGTCAGCACCGGCAAGATCGGCGAGCTGGTCATGGAGCGGCTCAAGCCCCTGGACGAGGTAGCCTATGTCCGTTTCGCGTCGGTCTACCGCCAGTTCAAGGACATCAACAGCTTCATGCATGAGCTGAATAAGATTCTGGAAGAAAAGTAACATGAAAAAAGCCATTATTGTCCTGTCCGTTATCCTGGCAGTGCTGCTGGTCATCGCGGGGATCCTGTATTTTACCGACATCCTGCCGGACGAGCCCGCAGCGGAAGCCCTGCCCTCCACTGAGCCTTCGACCCAGCCGCCTACCCAGCCGCCTACGGAACCGGAAACCACCGAGGCACCTTCCACGGAGCCTGCCCTGGAAATTTTACCCTATACGCCGCCGGTGGTCCTGAACGGCAAGACGGTGGAGAGCGTTCTCATTGAGGGCGTCCATTATATCGCCGCCGATACCTTCGCCGGGGCTGCGGAGCTGACCGTGGAGAGCGACGCGCCCCTGAAGCTCAGCGGCACGGACACGGTGGAGGAGTCGGACGGCGCGCTTCTCGTCGACGGCGCGCCCTGCGAGGCCTCCATCCTGACGGCGGAGGAGACGCTCTATCTGGAATTTGACCCGTTGACGGAGGCTTTGGGCTACCCCTGCCTGACGGACGGGGAGACCGGCATCCGCTACTATACCCCCACCGCCCGCCGCTTCGACATTCCCGAAAACGTCAACGTCCCCGTCCTCATGTATCACGCCGTCAGCGACGATATGTGGGGCATCAACGAGCTGTTCGTCAGCCCCTCGTCCATGGAGGAGCAGTTGGCCTATTTGACGGAAAACGGCTACGACGCCATCTGGTTTGAGGATCTGGCCCACGTGGAGGACTACGACAAGCCTGTGATATTGACCTTTGACGACGGCTATGACGACAACTACACGGAGCTTTTCCCCCTGCTGCAGAAATACAACGTCAAGGCAACGGTTTTTGTCATCGGCAACGCACCCGGCACCTCCCATAAGGCCACGGAGGAGCAGATCCGGGAGATGTCCGATTCCGGTCTGGTCTCTATCCAGAGCCACAGCTATACCCACGCCGACCTGGACACCCTGGGCTACGACGACACGGTCTATGAGCTGGAGCAGTCCAAGCTGGCCATCACCCGGATCACCGGGAAAGAGCCCTATGTGCTGTGCTATCCCACGGGCAAATACAACGATTACACCCTGGAGGTCGCGCCGCAGTATTATATGTTCGGCATCAAGATGGTCGGCGGCCTGTATAACACCTCTCAGGACCCCTTCCTGGTCAACCGCTATTACGTCTCCCGGTATACGGATATTTACACCTTCGCGGCCTACCTGTCCTACGCGGGAACGTAAAGAGAAATGAAAAATTCCACACAAAAGGCAAGAAACTCATGGCCTTTTGTGTTGAATTTTTTTGTGCGCGCAGCGCACATATCGCTTATTCACTGTTCACTGAACAAAACCCTATCTGTACGCGGGCGGCTGGCAGCCGCCCCTACGATAGATTAAGCCAAGGGCGGACAAGGGTCGTCCGCCTCTACAAACGTGGGTGATTCTTGTCTGTAGGGCACGGCCACTGGGCGTGCCGTTTTATATTCGTCTGCGAAGCAGACACCTCAGTCATTCACCCTTAGCCCTTAGCCAGAAGGCCGCCTCCGGCAGCTTGGGGCGGACAAGTTGTCCGCCCCAAATTGGTTTCCCCGCATCAAATATACCGGATCTCCATGGAGCCGAAGCTGACGTCGGATTTGACGTGCAGCGTTCCCTGGACATCGGGCGCAGGCTCGCCCCTGATCTCCGTCGGAGAGGAGAAGGACTGGGCCTGTCTCAGCTCCACGCGGAACTTATCCGGCACCAGCAGCGTCAGGTTGCCGAAGCTGTTGTCCACGTCGATCTCACAGTCGGGTGTCAGCGCCTCGCAGGCGGAGAAGTCCACGGTGAAATCGCCGAAGCTGCTGTCGATGGAACCGCCGCGCAGCAGAGGCGTCACCACCGCCGCACGGCACTCGCCGAAGCTCAGCTCACAGCGCAGATAACCGTCGGTGCAGCTATACTCATGGTGCAGCTTTTTATTATTGTGTACCGTGGTCTTGCCGGCTTTGTTCTTCACGTAACGCCGCCAGGGCTTCTTGCCGATGAAAATGTCCGCCAGCAGGCCCACGCCCCACAGCAGCAGGGCTGCCGGGATCACAACGCCCCAGCCCAGAGAGAAGGGCAGCAGCTCATAGGCCGACAACAGGAAATAGACGCCTGCCAGGGCCATGGCAAGACAAAACAGCGAGAAGCCGCCGATCATGCCGCTGACGCCGATATAGACAAGGGCGGTAGTCCACACAATGGTCCACCAGGAGATGTCCATGGCCGGGATGAAGCCGCGCAGCAGCAGCAGGACGCCGACGGTCAGGATGTAAAGGGCAAAGCAGATACTGCCGCTCTTGGCACTCCAGTTCCATTGCACGTTGATGCCTTTGTCCTTGTCCTCGTCCACCACTTCCGCCTCCTTGGCGGGTGTGCTGTCAGTCTTTCCCAGAAGCTCGTCGACGGAGATGCCGAAGACCTCCGCCAGCTCGGGCAGAACGGAAATATCCGGGCAGGACAGGTTGTTTTCCCACTTGCTGACCGCCTGAGCGCTGACGCCCATGCGTTCTGCAAGCTGTTCCTGGGTCATGCCCAGGCGTTTGCGATGGTATTTGATGCGGTCGCCGATTGTTGTGTTGTTCATAGGTTTCCCCTCCTTTTTGTGCCTTCACTATGCCACACGACAGAGAAAAAAGCAATCATCTGTAAGTTTATGACGGGTTTTTTCCCAACTCAACCAACGGTTGAGCCGGGAAAAGTCGAGGCTTTTCAATAGTTCAGCACACTTCCGCCGATAAATTCCCGCAGCAGGGAATCCTCCGGCACCAGCTCAGAGGCCACCTCCGGCAGCTCTCCCAAAACGCAGATCAGGTCCTCCAGGTCTGGATAGTCCGGCGCCAGGGCCTTCAGGTCCTCATAGAGGTAGCTGCGGTAGACGCTCATTTCGGCGGAATAGAAGGAGTCCACGCTGCAATGGGCCAGGGGCTTGAAGGGCATGATGTATTTCTGTTCGCCCCGGTCCACGCGCTCCCGCATGGAGATGGTCTCCGTCAGCTTCCGTCCCCGTCCGGTACGGTCGCGCAGGAGCCGTCTGGCAAGGCGGATTTTCGACGGATGGAGGACCTGCCCGCTGCGGGCGGTGATGCGGGTGCGGACGCTGACATAGAGGCGGGTGGTGCGGTCGGCGTAGCCCGTCACCTCGGGATTCAGAGCGTGAATCCCCTCCATGATGACCAGCTCTCCCGGCTTGCGGCGCAGGGTCCGGCCGTCAAATACCCGTTTGCTCTGTTTGAAATCATAGCGCGGCAGGAGGACCTCCTCCCCGCTCAGGATCTGCCCCAGCTGCTCCCGGAAAAACGGGATATCCACCCGGCTGGGCTTCTCCAGGTCCAGCTTGTTCTCTCTGAGAAGCACCAGTTCCTCCGGTGTCAGGGGAGAAAAATAGTCGTCCATCTGCAGGGTGTGAGTCTCCATGCCCATGCGGTCCAGCTCCCGTTCCAGGAGCAGGGCCGTGGTGGTCTTGCCGGAGCCGGAGGGTCCGGCAAGCAGGATCACAGGGCGCTGCCTGGCATTGGCGGCGACGATCTGCGCCGCCTGAAGGATCTGTTTCGAATAGTGCCGCCGGTCGCTTTCCAGCACGGCGGCGGGGTCCGCTGTCAAAAGCGCGGTCAGTTGGTCAGTGGTCATTGCCCGGCTCCTCTTTTTCGTTTCGTTTTTTGCGGCAGGCCGTGTTTTTCGGAGATGCGGCCGCTATTTTATTATTATATCACAGCTTTCTCCGATTTTGGTATCCCCCTGCCTCCATTTTGTGCAAAGCGCCGATTGATTGCTTTTTACTTTTCATTATTTGGCGGTCAAAGCGGGAGAAATTGTTCACTTTGCCTATTTTTTACATTCCGCCGTTTCCTTTCTTGCATGAGCAGGAAAAAAAAGATAAAATGATATTAATAAAACTATCATAAAGGAGGCAACATCATGAAACATATCTTCAAACGCGGCCTCGCACTGCTATGTATGCTGACTCTGCTCGTGGGCGTTCTGCCCGTGAGCGCTTCGGCTGCGGAGCTGGGCGAATTTACCGTACTCTCCACCACCGATATGCACGGACGCTGCTGGGACACCAACCTGCTCACCGGCGGCAGCGTGAGCAATTCCATGCTCAATGTGGCCACCGTCGTCGCCAAGATCCGCAGCGAAAAATCCAATGTCATTCTGATCGACAACGGAGACACCTACCAGGGCACGCCCGTATCCTCCTATCAGCTCTCCCAGCAGGCCGCCGGTCTGACCGAAGACCCCAACCCCATGGCCCTTTCCATGGCGGAGATCGGCTATGACGTGTCCGTTCTGGGCAACCATGAGTTCAACTACGCCTGGAGCACCATGGAGGATGTCCGCTCCTATCTGGAGAGCCAGGACGTTTCCACTGTCACTGTCACCGCCAACCTCTACTATGACGGCTCCGACGGCGTCCACGCCAAGGGCGAAAACGTCTTCACGCCCTATGTCATGCAGACCGTCACCGCAGGCGGCAAGGACTACAAGATCGCCGTCATCGGCTTTGAAAACACCGACTGCCCCCGCTGGGACGTAGCCGACAACTACCCCGGCATCGTCTTCACCCACCCGGACAACACCTACGGCTCCATGGCCTGGGAGGCTGAGCGCTATATCGCTCTGGCCAAGGCTGACGGTGCCGACGCCATCATTGTCGCCTATCACTCCGGTCTGGGCACCTCGGTCAAGCCCGAGGAGATCCAGTTCGGTGTCAACTCCGAAAACCAGATCCTGTCCATGATCGCCAACACCGAGGGCATCGACCTGGTCATCGCCGGCCACGACCATTCCACCAGCTATTCCGGCACCAAGTACGCCGACAAAAGCGGCAAGGAGGTCCCTGTGGTCAACGGCGGCGGCGTCAATCTGACCTGCACCACCTTCTCCATCACCGACAGCGGCATCGAGTTTAAGGAACACAAGGATGTGGCTCTGTCCTCCGGCGCTGCCGACACCGCACTGAAAGCCAAGATCCAGCCCTACGCTGAAGCCGCCGACGCCTATGTCAGCCAGACCGTCGGCTCCCTGACCGGCACCTGGAACACCGTTACCAACTACTATCTGGAGCAGTGCGACGCCATGGACCTGATCAACCGGTCCCAGATCGCCCAGGGCAGCCTCCACATGGCGGAAAAATACAACACCGCCGAGAAGGTCAGCGCCCTCTATGCCGAAACGGGTCTGGATCATCTGACGGTGGATGTCTCCTCCACCTCTGTGGTCATCACCAGCGGCTACAAGGTTCAGGCCGGAGAGATGTCCATGAAGGACATCTACAAGCTCTACCGCTATGACAACACCCTTTATCTGGTGCCCCTGACCGGTCAGCAGATCAAGGACATCATGGAATTCAACGCCTCCGAGCGCCTGAGCGTCAACACCGCCAGCGGCCAGGCCGTTTTCGGCACCAAGGGAGACGACTTCACCAATCCGGTCTTCTACGGCCTGGACTTCACCTATGATATGTCCAAGGAAGCCGGCAGCCGCGTGGTTATCGAGAAGTTTGCCGACGGACGGGCCTTTGATCTGAACAAGACCTACCTCATGGCCATCAACAACTATCATCTGGGCAACGGCCCCTTCGCCGACTATTCCACGGAGGACGCGGTCTGGTCCCAGAGTGAGGACATGGAAGGCGGCGTGGTTCAGGACCTGATCGCCGAATTCCTCAAGGCCAATCCCGACGGCGTCAGCCCCGCTCCCTCCAAGTGGGCTCTGACCTACACCGGCGAAATCACCACCGGTACCGCTGACGGCGCTTACATCGCAGACCTGATCACCGACGCGGCCGACCTGGCTGACGGCGACAAGGTATTCATCCTCCATGTGGCCGGTTCCCAACTGGTCAGCACCGTCGCCGACGGCTCCAAGCTGGCTCCCTCTGCCGATGTGACCCTCGGCGACAAGCAGCTCGGCACCAGCGATGAGACCACCATGTTCACCCTGAAAAAGGGCAGCGACGGCTATCTGCGTTTCATCGGCGCCGACGGCACCTACCTGACCTCCGCCCCCACGGGCAACGGTCTGAGCATGAGCGCCGAGAACGAATACAGTCTCTGGGAGCTGGAGGCCAAAGAGGGTAGCGAGGGCATCTTCCATGTCCACAACGTCAACGCCGCATACAACGGCAATACGAACCAGTATCTGGAGTTCTACGGTGGCTTTACCACCTACGGCTTCCAGAGCGGCGGCGGTGCCTATGAGTACATGATCTTCCGCCTCTCCGGCAGCGGCCCCAAGCCCACGGAACCGACGGAGCCCACAAGCCCCACCGAGCCGACGGAACCGTCGAATCCCTTCGCCCCCTGCTCCCATACCTATCAGGCCTCTGCCGTTGCCGCCACCTGCACCGAGCCGGGTTACACTCTCTACACCTGCTCCAAGTGCGGTGAAAGCTACCGCGGCAGCTTTGTCCCCGCTCTGGGCCACAACTTCGTCAACGGCACCTGCACCCGCTGCGGTGCCGCCGATCCGGACTACGTGCCCGTCGAGGAGTCGACGGAGGACCGTCCGCTCTACGCCTCCTTCCGCGATCTGGAAAAGGAAGCCTGGTACCGCGACGGCATCGTCTACGCGCTGAAAAACGGCCTGATGAACGGCGTGGATAAGTATGTTTTTGATCCCGACGGAGAGGTCACCCGTGCCATGCTGGTCACGATCCTCTACCGCGCCGCCGGCAGCCCCAATGCCAAGGGGCTGAAGCTCCCCTTTGAGGACGTGGAGCCGGGCACCTGGTACACCGACGCCGTCGCCTGGGCGGCAGACCGGAGCATCGTCCTGGGTGTGTCGGACACCGAGTTTGCGCCAAATGCCTCTATCACCCGCGAGCAGCTTGCCGCCATTCTCTACCGCTACGTCGGCGAGCCTGCGCCCGCAGGCAACCTGGCCGCCTACATCGACGCCAAGGAGGTCAGCTCCTACGCCATCAACGCCCTGAAGTGGGCCATTGGTGAAAAGATCATCACCGGCATCGACAACCGTCTTGCGCCTCAGGAGACCGCCACCCGCGCACAGATCGCCACCGTCTTCTTCCGTTTCCTGGATCCGGTGGCGGCGCAGGAATCCCAGGAGCGCCTGGAGAACGATCCCAACCCCTACGATTGATACGGAGCCATACTCCCCTTTGACCGGGGTATCCCAACGTCATAGCCCGGTCTGCAAAACAGCCAAAGTCTCTTTTGGAGGCTTTGGCTGTTTTTTGCGTTTTGAAACCGGCTTGTTTTTTCATTTTTCCTGTGATTTGCTATTGCAATCATAATTTATTCCCCTTATAATGTTTGGGTATGTGCAATGATTGAAAGAAAGCGACTGATGTAATGGAACCCCTGAAGGAAAATAAAATGGGCGTGCGTCCCGTGGGTCGGCTGCTCTTGGCCATGGCCCTGCCCATGGCTCTGTCCATGCTGGTACAGGCCCTATATAACGTGGTGGACAGTGTGTTCGTCTCCCGTATTTCCGCCGTGGACAACTACGCCCTCACCGCCGTATCCCTGGCCTTCCCCGTGCAGAATATCATGATCGGCGTGGCCTCTGGCATCGCCGTCGGCGTCAATGCCCTGCTCTCCCGGGGGCTGGGTGAAAAAAACATGGATCAGGTCAACCGCAGCGCCCTCAACGGTGCCTTTCTGACGGCCATCGGCACCCTGCTCTTTGTCCTCTTCGGCATTTTCGGTGCCGACGTCTATATGCGCTCCCTCACGCCCGACGCTCAGACCATCGCCTATGGCGTGACCTATATCCGCATTATCTGCATCGTCTCCTTCGGCATTTTCGGAGAGATCCTCTTTGAGCGCCTGCTGCAGTCCACCGGCCGCACCGGCTACACCCTGATCACCCAGGGCACCGGCGCAGTCGTCAACATCATTCTGGACCCCATTCTGATCTTCGGTTATTTCGGTCTGCCCCGCATGGAGGTCGCCGGCGCCGCAGTGGCCACCGTCATCGGCCAGGTCGTCGCCTTTGTCCTGGCGGTCATACTGAATCACAAAAAGAACGTTGAGGTTCGACTGCATTTCCGGGGCTTCCGTCCCGACTGGAAGATGATCGGACGCATCCTGGGCATCGGCGTTCCCTCCATGATTATGGTCGCCATCGGCTCGGTGATGAATTATACCTTTAATCTGGTCTTGGGCACCTTCAACAAGGTCTCCGCCGGACTGGGCGAGGTGGGGAAAACGGTCTTCGGCGCTTATTTTAAGCTCCAGAGCTTCGTCTTTATGCCGGTCTTCGGCATCAACAACGCCGTCCTTGCCATCTCCGCCTATAACTACGGCGCACGCAAACCCAAGCGCATCATGCAGGTCCTCCGCTGGGGCGTGCTGGGCGCAATGATGCTGATGCTCGTCGGCATCGTCCTCTTCCAGTTCTTCCCTGAGACTCTTTTGGGCTTCTTCAACCCCAGCCCCGATATGCTGGAGGTGGGCATCCCCGCCCTGCGTATTTTGTGCCTGCCCTTTGTCTTTGCCGCGCCCTGCATTATTTTCAGCGGCGTGTTTCAGGCCCTGGGCAAGAGCCTTTACAGTATGCTCGTTTCCATGGCCCGTCAGCTTCTGGTGCTGTTGCCCGCCGCCTACCTGCTCTCCCTGGCGGGGAACATCGACCTGGTCTGGCTGTCCTTTCCCATTGCGGAAATCGTATCTTTGGCGGTGTCCGCCATCCTGATGATCCATCTCTACCGTCGGCGGATCAGGCCGCTGTACCGGGAGGAAGTAAGATGAAGTGCGGTTTACTCGGCGCCCACCTGGGCCACAGTCAGTCCCCAAGGCTTCACGCCATGCTGGGTAACTATTCCTATGAATTATTTGAGGTCGCGCCGGAGAAGCTGGACCGCTTTCTCCGCAGCGGTGGCTTTGACGCCCTCAACGTGACCATTCCCTACAAGCGGGCGGTAGTGCCCTATTGCGCGGCCCTCTCCGACGCCGCAAGGGCCATCGGCAGCGTCAACACCCTGCTGCGGATGCCCGACGGCACCCTTTACGGCGACAATACGGACTACGACGGTTTCTCCCTGCTGCTGAAGCGAAACGGCGGCATCCGGCCCGGCGAAAAGGCCCTGGTCCTGGGTGACGGCGGCGCGTCTGCCACGGTCCAGGCCGTGCTGCGGGACCTGGGCGCCCAGGTAGTCGTGCTCAGCCGCCGCGGTCCGGAGGATTACGCTTCCCTGCCCCGCCACAGCGACGCGGTCCTGGTGGTCAACGCCACCCCCGTGGGTATGTATCCCAACAACGGTCAGCGGCTCATCGACCTGGACGCCCTGCCGGGTTGCCGCTGTGTGCTGGATCTGGTCTACAATCCCCTGCGGACAAGGCTCATTTTGGATGCCGAGGAGCGGGGCATCCGCTGTGAGGGCGGGCTTTCCATGCTGGTGGGTCAGGGTGCCCGGGCCTGCGAACGCTTTACCGGGGAAACCGTTCCGGAGAGCCGTTGGGAGCAGATATTATGTAAACTTGAGCAGGAGGCGGAGAACCTCATTCTCATCGGAATGCCCGGCTGCGGCAAAAGCACCGTGGGGCAGCTACTGGCGCAGAAGCTGGCCCGTCCGTTTTTCGACGCCGACGAGGAGCTGGTCAAGCGTCTCGGCTGTGATATTCCGGCCTTTTTTGCCCGGGAGGGAGAGGCGGCCTTCCGCGAAAGGGAAACCGAAATGCTGGCGGAGCTTGGCAAGCGCTCCGGCTGTGTCATCGCCACCGGCGGCGGTTGTGTGACCCGGGCGGAAAACTACGCTCTGCTGCATCAGAACGGCGTCATCGTATGGCTCCGGCGCGACCTGGCGGCGCTTCCCACGGAGGGACGCCCCATCAGCCAGAGCACCGACCTGACAGAGCTTTACACGCGCCGCCGCGGGCTGTATGAGCGCTTCGCCGACCACACGGTGGAAAACGACAGCGACCCCGCCGCGACAGTAGAAAAGATCGCGGAATTGCTGTAGCTCCCCAGCGGCAGCCAAGCTGTCCAACACTTTCCACCCAACACTTTCAGTCGTAGGGGCGACTACCAGCCGCCCGCCAATGACCGGTCTGCATCCAAACGGGCGGCTATTAGCCGCCCCTACAGAGGTAGTGCGATCCTTGTCGTAGGGCACGACCACCGGGCGTGCCGTATTTATTATTTGTCTGCGAAGCAGACACCATAGTCATTCCCCCTTAGTCCTTAGCCCTTAGCCCTGCTTTTCCGTCATATGCACTCCGCGCATATTTTTCCATTTTATTTCTATTATATGGAACTATCCCTTCTGTCTGGCGTCTAACAGCCAGAAGGTTATTCTATATCATCCGAAAGGAGAATTCATAATGAAAAAAGTCATTGCGCTGATCGTCTCTGTTTTGCTGCTTGCCGCGCTGCTGGCAGCCTGTACGCCCGTCGGCAGCGAAACGCCGCCGACATCCACCGAGGCCCCCACGGAGGCGCCCACCGAGCCCTCCCAGGAAAGCACCCAGGAGGAACCCCCCTATTTCACCTTCACCCGCGAGAATTTCCCCCGCATGGACGGCTCCACCTCCATGGTGCCCATGGGTGAGGCCATCGCCAGCGTCCTGCTGGGCGAGAGCCGCGACGAGGTGGCCGATCTGGTCCAGTTCAACCGCACGACCCAGTCCTTCCGCAACCTGATGTGGGGTTCCTGCGACATTCTCATCGTCGGTGAGCCCAATGCGGCGGTCTATGACGAGATGGACGAGGCCGGCTTCCAGGCGGACATCGAAACCATCGCCACCGACGGCCTGATCTTCGTGGTCAACGAGAATAACCCCGTGGATAATCTGACCACCGAGCAGGTGCGCGGGATCTATACCGGCCAGATCACCAACTGGAGCCAGGTCGGCGGCAACGACGAGGAGATCATCCCCTTCCAGCGCAACGAGGGCGCAGGCTCCCAGGCGCTGATGAAAAAGCTGGTCATGGGCGACACGGCGCTGATGGACCCACCGACGGAATACGTCATCGGCGACATGGCCGGCCTGATGAGCGCCGTGAAGAGCTATGACAACTCTGCCAACGCCATCGGCTACTCGGTCTACTACTATGCCAATGACATGGAGATGGCCCGGGGCCTGAAGATCCTCAGCATCGACGGCGTCAAGCCCACCGCCGAGACCATCCGCGACGGACAATACCCCCACCGCAACGCCTATTACTGCGTCGTTCCCGCCGATGCCGCGGCGGACAGCCCCAACCGCATTCTCTACGACTGGCTCATGACTGAGGAGGGCCAGCGCCTGCTCAACGCCGAGGGCTACGTTTCCGTCATGGACTTCGGTGATTGACAGAGCTTTTTCCGCGCACACCGCGAAAGCTGCCCCGAACGGATACGTTCTCCCGGACAGCGGGGCAAAAAGGCTTTGAAAAAAGAGGAGGAACATGATGAAACGATTGCTTTGCCTGCTTCTGACGGCGGCGCTGCTTTTGGGCGGCTGCGCCCTCACCGACACGCCGGAGCCTTCGGAAACGGAAGCTCCCACCCAATCCACAGAGGCACCCACGGAGCCGCACTATGCGACCACCGCCGGCGGTATTACCGTAAAGAGCGACTATTCCGCCTATACCGCCTACGTCGCGCCGGAGGCGAAATACACCCGGCTGTCGGAAGGCCCCCTGCCGGAGCTGCTCCCGTCGGAGGACTACGGCGCAATTTACCCCTACATCGGCAGCGAGCTCTATTCCACAAACTATGACTTCTCCGCCGGCTATCTCTACGGCATGGTGGATGAAAACGGCCGTATCCTGACAGACCCGGTCTATACCAACGCCGCACTTCTCTCCGATTATGGCGTCTACCGGAGCAGCCCCTTCTGGCTGCTGGAACGGGTGGGTGAAGTCTACACCAATGAATACGGCTACGAGACCGCCGACCGTTTCTACGCTCTGGCCTCTCTCGACGGCTCCTTCGTCACCGACTGCATTTACACCAGCGCGACCGGCTGCGGCGATGTGGCCCTGGCAACGCGCCAGATCGACGGTGAAACCGTTCTGGAGGTGATCGACGCCTCGGGCAGGCTGATCTACTCCTCCCTGGAGCATCCCTTTGAACGTCCGCTGTATCCCTACGCCTACGGCTCTGGCTACAGTGACGGCATTCTCCGGCTCTATGCCGAGACGGGTGAGTATGACAGCTATGAATCGTGGGACGGCGAAGTGGAATACTATCCCATCTACGGTTATTATTTCGCCGACCTGGACGGAAATCTCTTGAGTGGACCTTATCAATCTGCCGGTTCCTTCTCCAGCGGTTATTCCGCCGTTGAGCTGTTCAGCGGCAGTTTTGCCTTAATCGATCGGGAGGGCGGCTATTTCGCAGATACGGAATTCCTCTATGCGGGGGACTTCATCAACGGTTATGCCTGCGTGGACTTTGCCGAAGACGGGGAGGGTCCCTACTGCTTCATCAATCCCGACGGTGAGATCGTCAACGAGCTGGTATGCACAGATCCGCCCAACTACTATGACGGCGCGTACCACGTCTACGATTACTACAGTAACTACGGTTCCACCGCTGCCGAATACATCTACGATGACCGGGGAGAGCTTCTGTATTGCAGTGCCCCCGCCGAAGACGGCTGGTCAACGGTCAATCAATTCATTGAGGCACTGATTCTCTATGACGGCAACTATAACTGTCATGGCGGAGACCTGAGAAACAAGGAAACAGGCGTCACCTATGAGATCCCGGACGGGTATCAGCTCGATTACAGCTTTCAGTCCTATGTTCTGCTGAACCGTTACGACGAGAATTACCGCTGTGTGAGCTATGTGCTTCTGGATATGGATCTCAACGAGGTTTCCTCCGGCAGAGGCGGTCTTTATCAGCTCAATGACAAAATGACAGGCACCTCCTACATTGCTGCCAGCGGCAGTTCCCTGCGGCTGTACGACATGGAGATGAATGAGGTGTGCGTTTTGCCGGGAAGCAGCGAATGGAATCAATGGATCTACGGTGACCGGACCATGCTCTTGGACGACTTCTCCTGCAGCTATTATGACCTGGACGGAAATCTGCTGTTCCGCTATCTGCGGGACGACACTATGGGGGATTGATCCTTTCGCAGTTTCTTTTCCGCCGCTGCTTATTCGTTCGCCATCGTCGAATCTTTGTTTCATTTATTTCTTTACGAGACATAAGCTGTCATATTCCCTTTCATTGGCGAAAAAACGCAAAAAAATATCACGCTCTGTCCTTGCAGGACAGAGCGTTTTAATGTATAATGTCCTTAAATAGGGGAAGATTCACGACTCCATTTGTGTTTTCTGCACAAACACGAAAAGAGGTTTTTTCGATATGGCTACCTTTTATCTGAATGGTGAGGAAATCACCGTCACAAAAAAGCAGTCTCTCCTGCGCTTCTTACGCGACGAATTGCATATCACCTCCGCCAAGGACGGCTGCAGCGAGGGTGCCTGCGGTGCCTGCACGGTACTGATTAACGGCGAACCCTGCCGCGCCTGTATTCCCGACACCGACCGTCTGGACGGCAAGCGGGTGCTGACGGTAGAGGGTCTGTCCGATTTTGAAAAGGCAGCGTTCACCTTTGCTTTCGGTGAAGCCGGTGCCGTACAGTGCGGCTTCTGCATCCCGGGCATGGTTCTGTGCGGCAAGGCCCTGCTGGACAAGTGCCCGGATCCCACGGATGAGCAGATCCGCTTTGCCATCCGCAATAACTACTGCCGCTGCACCGGCTATGTGAAGATCATCGCCGCCATCCGTCTGGCCGGCAAGATCCTGCGGGAGGGCAAGATTCCTCTGCCCTCGGCCACCGACTGGAAACTTGGCTCCCGCGTCCACCGGCTGGACGTAGAGGAAAAAGTCCTGGGCTACGGCAAGTTCCCCGACGATTTCTATGTAGACGGCATGTGCTACGGCTCCGCCGTGCGCAGCAAATACGCCCGCGCCCGGGTGCTGTCCATCGACGCAACGGCTGCCAAAAAGCTGCCCGGCGTCATTGCCGTTCTGACGGCAGAAGACATCCCCGGCGAAAACAAAATCGGCCATCTGAAGCACGACCAGTACACCCTCATCCCTATCGGCGGCCTGACCCATTATCTGGGCGATGCCGTGGCGCTGGTGGTGGCGGAGAATCAGACGGTGCTGGAAAAGGCCAAAAAGCTGGTCAAGGTCCAGTATGAGGTCCTGCCGGCGGTCCATAACATCCAGGAGGCCGCCGCTTCCGACGCGCCGCTGGTCTTCGACGAGGAGAAAAGCAACGTGCAGGCCTATAAGCACGTCAGCCGCGGCAATGCGGAGGAGGCCATCAAAAACGCCAAATACGTGCTGACCGAGCACTTTGAGACCCCCTGGACGGAGCACGCCTTCCTGGAGCCGGAATGCGCCGTGTCCTACATAGACGGCGACGGTGATGTCATGATCATCTCCACCGACCAGTCCGCCCACACCACCCTCCACGAATGTACCCTGCTCCTCGGCACCAAAAAGGTCAAGGTGCAGAACGGTCTGGTGGGCGGCGGCTTCGGCGGCAAGGAGGATATGTCCGTACAGCACCACGCGGCCCTCATCACCTACTGCACCGGCAAGCCCGTCAAGGTCAAGCTGTCCCGTGCCGAGTCGCTGCTGGTCCATCCCAAGCGCCACCATTTTGAAATGGACTTCACCATGGGCTGCGACGAAAACGGCAAGATTTTGGGCGTCAAGGCCAAGTGTGCTTCCGACACCGGTGCCTTTGCCTCCCTGGGCGGACCCGTTCTGGAGCGCGCCTGCACCCATGCCGCCGGCCCCTACGCCTATGAGAATTTCGAGATCGAGGGCACCGCTTACTACACCAACAACCCTCCCGCAGGCGCTTTCCGCGGCTTCGGTGTCACCCAGACCTGCTTTGCCACGGAGACCCTGCTGAACATGATGGCCGACCTGGTGGGCATCTCCCCCTGGGAGATCCGCTACCGCAACGCCATCCGCCCCTGGGGCGTTTTGCCCAACGGCCAGATCGTGGACGATTCCACCGGCCTGGTGGAAACCCTGGAGGCCGTCAAGCCCTATTATGACGAGGCCGTCGCCGCCGGAAAGCCCGTCGGTCTGGCCTGCGCCATGAAAAACGCCGGCGTCGGCGTCGGCATCCCCGACTGGGGCCGCTGCAAGCTCATCGTTGAGGACGACGGCAAGCTCCACATCTACAGCGGCGCCTCCTGCATCGGTCAGGGCCTGGGCACCGTCCTGGTGCAGATGATCGTCACCAACACCGACCTTTCCCGCGACGACATCGTCTACGAGCGCAACAACACCTGGATCGCCCCCGACTCCGGCGACACCTCCGGCTCCCGCCAGACGCTGGTCACCGGCGAGGCCTGCCGCCGCGCCTGCGAAAAGCTCATGGCGGCCAAGGAGGGCAAGGCTCTGGCGGACCTCATCGGTCAGGAATTCTACGGCGAATATCTGGCAAAGACGGACCCCCTGGGTGCCGACGTGCCCAACCCCGTCTCCCACGTGGCCTACGGCTACGCCACCCAGCTTTGCATCCTGGACGAAAAGACCGGCAAAATCGACACCATCGTTGCCGCCCATGACGTGGGCAAGGCCGTCAATCCCCTGTCCTGCGAGGGCCAGATCGAAGGCGGCGTGGTCATGTCCATGGGCTATGCCCTGCGGGAACAATATCCCATCGACCGCAACTGCAAGCCCATCGAAAAATACGGTGAGCTGGGCCTGTTCCGCGCCCATGAAATTCCGCCCACCATCAAAGCCATTGTGGTGGATAAGCCGGGCCTGAACGTGGCCTGCGGTGCCATCGGCATTGGCGAGATCACCTCCATTCCCACGGCACCCGCCATTGCCGACGCCTATTTCCGTCTGGACGGCGAACGCCGCTTCAGCCTGCCGCTGAGCAACACGCCCTATGAGCGCAAGTAGGACTTGCCCGACCGGGACGCACTGCCACCGGCCCAACCAGGTCAAGAAAGGAAGATCCTTATGATCGTCAAGAAGAAATTCCCCGCCAAAGTTGCCTGTGTCCACTGTAACGGCGGCTGCCGTTCCAAGCAGTCCCCCGAGGGCTATGACCTTTGTACCTACGGCTGTACCGGCTGCGGCACCTGCATCGAGACCTGCCACTTCGGCGCCATCTCGCTGAATTCCTACGGCGTGGCCGAGGTGGACGAGAGCAAATGTGTCGGCTGCGGCGCCTGTTACCTGGCCTGCCCCCAGCGTGTCATCCATCTGCGGCTGGAGGACAATCCCATTGTCGTCCTTTGCTCCAACAAGGACGCCCGCTGCAAGGACGTTTGCGAGGTCAGCTGCATCGGCTGCGGTCTGTGTGAAAAGACCTGCCCTGCCGGAGCGATCAAGGTATCGGAAAACCGCGCCTTCATCTTCTCCGACAAATGTCTCTCCTGCGGTGCCTGTGCCATGGTCTGTCCCCGCAACGTCATCCACGACAAGCGCGGCATCCTGACCCACCGGATCTGATACAGTTCTCCCCCCGCCGAGGCCCTTCCCTCCACTGGCCCGGCGGGGGTCTGCCTTTTGATCTGTCCCGTCGTATTTGTCTTTTTAATACTGATTCTTGATTAAAAAGTTTAATCAAGAATCCCGTGTGCTGCGCACACTCACATCGTGCTGGCGCACGCTGTGCCGTCTCATGCAGAATCTGACGCGCCTGAAGGCGCTATAAAAAGGTTTTTAACCTTTTTATC
>CAMFZO010000009.1 GCA_946006895.1 uncultured Clostridia bacterium
ATGTGTATAAGAGACAGTCCTTGTAGCGCTTCAAATGGAGGAATTAAACTTTTATGAAGTGATCAAGATCGCCCGAGAGAACCCTTGTCATGAAGATTTCTCAAAGAATTCCAGTACGCAAAAGCGGGACTTTCTGCGGAAGTGGAACCACTCCAGAGCAAAAACAGAGGTCCTTTCCCTGGAATCGCTGCAGCAGGACGCGGAGAACCAGCAGGGCGGTCCGCGATGGGAGCCTTCGGATCCCGAGCTCTCTGTAGAGAAGATCGCCGTTGACCACCTCATCGCGGAGGATTTCCTCGAACAGCTGAACAAAAAGGACAGGAGGATCCTTGAACTGCGCCACCTCGGTTATACGTATTCTGAGATCGCCGGGAAGCTCGGTTTCAAAACGCACAGCGCCGTCCAGAAACGGATTCAATCCATCGGGCGAAGCTTTGAGGCCTATACAGGCATGAAGCTTGGCTTTGAAACAACTAAAAAAGAAAAAGCATGAAAAAATTATAGAAAAAATTTTCGTGGCATGGAACAATTTGCCGTTTTAATGTCGTATATGAGTAGATGCCCCAGAACAGTCTCTGATTTCCAGCGACTGTTTTGGGGTTTTCCGTATATATCAAATAACTGGTCTCACTTTTTGAGAGCGGTTTGTTTTGGAGGTGATTGAATGTAAGCATGAACAGAAACCCAGATCAGGCGGATGGCCGGCCTTTTCCGGGTCCGAAACGGCCAAATCTGAACGAAAGGAGAAAGCACCATGTATAAGAGCTACGATGAACTGCCCAGCGTTCTCAGCGTGAAGGAGCTGAAGGACTTCCTGGGTATCTCCCGCGCCGGGGCTTATCAGCTT
Source organism: uncultured Clostridia bacterium (assembly GCA_946006895.1). Taxonomy (GTDB): domain Bacteria; phylum Bacillota; class Clostridia; order Oscillospirales; family Oscillospiraceae; genus JAZOXB01. Next base: position 848 of record CAMFZO010000009.1, read on the forward strand.
CTGCATCGGCAAGACTTCCCGACCCTGCACGTTGCTTCCCGCCTGCTGGTAGCGAAGGATAAGCTGCTGGCTTGGATGGAGCAGAACACGGACAGCCTGGAAAGCGTACAGTAAAAAACGGCCGTTTCCGAATCGCCTGCTGCAACAGGCGGGAAACAGCCGCTTTTATTTGGTCCTGTATGCAGTATAGCGTACTTTTGTGAGAAATGCAAGCCCCTATTTTCCCATAAAGTCCTCTATACTCCCATAGGCTCCCGCAAACACACTCTCGCCCGGACGAGACGCAGGCCGCGTCGAGGGAGGCTGCGGGAAGACCGCAGTACGGTTTTCCCGCACAGGGCAGCCGCAATCCAGGCTGCCCGCGCAGGGGATTTGGAGCCGCAAGGCTTCAGATCTCCGGCGTAGGCTGTCGGAACAGCCGCATCCCCCTCGGAGAGCCCACGACATCTTTGCAGCTCCGCTGAAAGTGTCATAGTGGGTCATACACTTTGAAAAAGGTGTATGACCTCCCCGTCGCGGCCTTCTGTCTCGCTCCGGGCTCCGTACTGAAAGGAGATGCTTATGGCAAGAAACGACGGCGTTGACCGTACCGTTGTCCGCGAGAAAGGTTATCAACGCAGCGGCATCGGCCTTCGGGAGCGCCACAACGAACGCAAAAACGAATCGTACTCCAACCCGGATATCGTGCCGGAGCGGAGCAAACTGAACATCCATTTCAAACAGCCGGACGCCAGCTATGAAAGCGTCCTGAACCACATGCTGAACGATAAGACCATCTCGGACAGAGGCCTGCGCGACAACGCCAAGGTCTTCGGCGAGATGGTCTTCGACGTGAATACGGCCTATTTCGATTCCCGAGGCGGCTATGATTTCGCAAAGGACTTCTTCACGGAAGCCTACCGCTGCGCCGTCCGGATCGTCGGCGGAGAGCAGTACATCGTCTCCGCCGTCATGCACGCTGACGAGCGCAACCGCAGTCTTTCGGACGAGCTGGGCAGGGACGTCTACCACTACCACCTGCACGTCGTGTACGTCCCCGTTGTGGTCAAGGAGATCCTCTGGAGCAAACGCTGTAAGGACCCTGCCCTGCGCGGGACGGTCAAGGAACGGATCGCACAGATCAGCCACAGCAAAAAGTGGAGGTCGCCGCCCATGCTGGACGACGAAGGCCGCCCGGTCATCGGCTCCAACGGGAAGCCGGTCCTGGAAAACTCCTATTCGCTTCTCCAGGATCACTTCTTCGAACACATGGAGAGCGCCGGCTATTACGATCTCCAGAGAGGCGAACGCGGCAGCGACGACGTTCACCTGTCCGTCCTCCAGCTCAAAACCAAGAAGGAGCAGGAACGGCTCACCGCGCTGCAGGAGCGGTCCGGCCAGGCGGAAAAGACCCTGGAGTCCTTGAACCAGGAGCAGACGCAGGGCCGGGAGAAGGTCGAGCAGCTGTCTCAGACGGTAGAGCAGTTCGAGGAACGGCTGGAGCGCCTGGCCCCAAAGGTCAAGGACGTGGAGCAGCTGGTCGGAATGAACGTCCAAAGCACCGAAGAACTGCTGCCGGAGGCGGCGGCTCTGGAGACCGGAAAGCACTACCGCTCCGGCAAGGCCTTCGACGTGGTGGACAAGCTGCGGAAATGGCTGCTGGCCCTCTACCGGAAGTATCTGGACCTCAAGCAGGATTATCAGGATCTGCGCCAGAAGTATGCCAGGGAGGCCAAGGCCCGCGACTATTATGAAGAGCGGACCTGGACGCTGGAAAAGGAGAACGACAGCCTGAAGGGAAAGTCCCGGGATCTGGATCGTGTCCGTCTGGCTTTGGGCGGGGAGACCGTCGATAACGCCATCGAATGGGCGAAGGACCGGGAAATGGCTGCGCTTGCGGCCTCTTCTCCGGGGCGCGGAGCCGTTTCCCGCACCGGCGAAAACCGCTCCGATTGGGACGTCAGATAATTCCGTCTTGACCTGTAGGAATTGCAAATCACACCACAGAAGCAGTCCCAATGCTACAACGGGTCATTGGGGCTGCTTCTATCGAAAAATCGGCCTCTTTTTCCGGGTCTTGACCCGGACGCGGAGGGCCGAAAAAAGACTGATTTTACGGAGGGATCCATTTTGAAAAAGAAAGAGAAATTCACCCAGGTTTACTTCAACGAGGCCGATCCCGTCATGGAGATTGACACCCACAATACGAATCTCAAGCACCGGCTCGCCGCTTTTGCGCGACAGTACCCCGATCTGTGCCGGATCGTGTCTGACGACGGCGAGGGCCGCATGAGCTTCGAGATCGACAAGCGCCGCTGCGCTTTCCGCCTGACGGCTCCCTATTCCGAGGAACGGAAGCAGGGCCTCCGGGAAGCGGCACAGGCGCAGGGCATCCACACCAGGGAGGCGCATCATGGATAAGGAAGCTGCCGCCAAGCTTCGGGAGCAGCTCCGGCCCCACCTGAAGGACTTCCTGCGAAACGGGAACGTGGACTTTTATCCGCCGGCGCTGACGGTCTGCCCGCATTGTGGCGGGCAGGCGGGGCTCAACGAGGACGGCACCTGGCTCTGCCCCAAGCTGACCGGCTGCGGAGCCGGAGGCGACGTGGTGGATTACGCCATGGAGAACCTGCGGATGCCGGAGAATGAGGCGATTCGCTTTCTCTGCCGGATGTTCGGGATCAGGATTACAGAATTGGATTACGTCACTTCCGACGAGGTCATGGACATGGAGTTCCATGACCCCGTTTTCGTAGTGGACGGATTGCTTTCCAAGGGGCTGACCCTCTTCGCCGGAACGTCCAAGATCGGCAAATCCTGGCTCGCCCTCTGGCTCGCGCACCGGATCTCCACCGGGCAGAGCGTCTGGGGTTTTGCCAGCCGGCCCTGCGAGGTCGTGTACCTCTGTCTGGAGGACACGCTGGACCGCCTGCAGCGGCGTCTCATCGAGGTCACGGGCGGCGAGACCGGAACGATCTATCTTGCCACGGACGCTGAGATCATGGGCAACGGCCTGGAGGAGCAGCTGATCGGTTTTCTGTCCACGCACCCGAAGGTCGGCATCGTCATCATCGACACCCTGCAGAAGATCCGGGAGCTGGGCTCCGAGAAGGCGGGCTACGCCGGGGACTACAACGCTATGACGCGGCTGAAGGGCATTGCGGACCGCTTCGGCGTCACGCTCCTGGCTATCCACCACACCCGGAAGGCAAAATCCAACGATCCCTTTCAGATGGTCTCCGGCACCACCGGCCTCATGGGCTGCGCGGACAACACCTTCGTCATGCTCAAGGATAACCGGGCGGACAACCGGACCAAGCTCTTCGGCACAGGGCGGGATATCCGGGATATGGAGCTGTCCCTGTGCTTCCGGAAGAATCCGATGGATTGGGTTCTGGAGGACTGCACGGTGGGCAGCTTCAGGCCGTCCAGGGACCGGGAGCTTACGCAGATTGCCGCCTTTATCCTGGAACAACAGACCTGGGAGGGAACGGCGACAGAGCTCGCCGAAGCCCTGACAGCCCAGGATGCGGAGTTCGACGTAAAGCCCAACGCTCTGGTCCGTATCCTCAACGCCAACGCGAGCCTGCTGGCCGAGCACTATGGATTTCAGTTCAGCGCGAAGCGCGTCGGCAACGCAAAGCTCCTCCGGCTCACAGCCGGGGAAGCGGAATCGATCTGACCCACGTGCGATATGTACGGTATGTGCGATATTGTTCCCACTGGAGGAAATACCGTACATATCGCACATATCGTACAGACACAGTCATTACGCACAAAATCATGGAAGAAACTTTGTAAAAAACGACAGGTAGAAACTTCTTGCAATCCACCGCAATCGGATATATTATGTAAACCGAAATGGACTGGCAAGAACATTTCATTTCTACAGAAAGAGAGGTATTATGCCAACAAAGAAACGCCGCGACGCCGGAAGCGGCACCATTCGCCAAAGAGCAGACGGCAGATGGGAGGGCCGGTACACGGTCGGCTACGATCCGAAAACAGGAAAGCAGCTCACACACTCCATCTATGGTAAAACAAAACGCGAGGTCCGAGACAAGCTCAACAAAACCCTGACAGAGATCCAGGAAGGCGCTTATATCGAACCGACGAACATGACAGTAGGGCAGTGGCTGGACACTTGGCTGAAGGAATACAAGGTCAATGTCCGACCGGAAACCAAGGCCAGCTACGAAATGCACATCCGGGTCCATCTGAAACCGGACCTCGGGAAAATCCGCCTGAACAAGCTTACAACCCATCAGATCCAGCTTCTGTACAACAAGCTAATCAATGAACGGGGCTTGTCTCCCAAGACCGTAAAGAATGCCCACGGAGCCCTGCACGCAGCTCTGGAGCAGGCAAAGATCAACGGATACCTTCGCATCAATCCATCCGAAGGCGTTGTCCTTCCAAGAATTGAGAAGGAGGAGATCAAAGCGATGGATACCGAGGACGTAAGCGCTTTTCTCAAGGCAATCAAGGGAGACCCGTATGAGCTGCCGTTATTCGTCGATTTGTTTACGGGACTCCGGCAGGGGGAACTGCTCGGCCTGACCTGGGACTGCGTAGACTTTGAAAAGGGAACGATACTGGTCAACAAGCAGCACAACCGGGCAAAGGGCGAGAAGGAGTTTCATTTTTCCCCGCTGAAGAACAGCAGACCGCGCAGCCTGACGCCTGCAAGCGCTGTGATGGATGCGCTGCGGGAACAGAAGCGACGCCAGGAGGAATGGGCTAAGGCAGCCGGGTCGGCCTGGGACAATCATGAGAACCTTGTATTTACGACGGAGCTGGGGCGGTATATCAACAACAAGACCCTTTGGATGAATTTCAAACGTATCGCGAAGGAATTCGGAATGCCGGAGCTTCGGTTCCACGATCTTCGCCATACCTTCTCGGTCAACAGCCTGCAGGCGGGAGACGATATCAAGACGGTCCAGGAGAATCTCGGACATGCGACAGCGTCCTTCACCCTTGCCACCTATGCCCATGCGACGCAGGGGATGAAGCGGGAGAGCGCCAACAGAATGGACGCGTTTATCCGATCCGTCCGGGAAGCAGGACAAGCCCCTGCGCCAGAAGCTGAGCACTGACGACCACGTTTCCATGGGTCATTTGACCCATTCAGAAACAGGCCTTTAAGTGGTCACTCAAGTGGTCAATGATGCTGAAAGAAACGAGAAATCGCGATAGCAAGATATAAATGCGAGGAAATGCAGCGATTTTTCACCCTGAAAAGCCGAAAACCCGGACGCTTTCGCGTCCGGGTTTGGTGGGGGAAGGTGGATTCGAACCACCGAAAGCACTGCTAACAGATTTACAGTCTGCCCCCTTTGGCCACTCGGGAATTCCCCCATATGAAGTTTCGCGTACCGCCGGAGCGGTAAACCGTGTGGAGCCGGTAGACGGACTCGAACCCCCGACCTGCTGATTACAAATCAGCTGCTCTACCAACTGAGCTATACCGGCATCGTCGCTGATTCAAGGGCTCCATGGCTCGACAGCAAGTGTATTATAACAATCCCCACGTCGTTTGTCAACCATTTTTTTCGCTTTTTCAAAAAAAGTCACGTCTTCTTCCCGGTCAGCGCGCAATAGATGCGGGAGCTTTCCCCCCACGGATGGTAGCCCGTCGCAAGATACGTAAAGCCGTAATGCTCATAGTAGCCGACATGATCGGTACACAGGTACAGGCGTTCAAAGCCGCTGCGTTTGGCGTCGTTTTTGATGCGTTCGATCAGTTTCGCGCCATAGGCGTGGCCCCGGTATTCCTTTTCAATGAAAAGCGCACAGAGCCACGGACAAAGATCCATCCGACTGACAAAATCATTGGTAATGAGCCCCGCACAGCCGACGATCTTCTCGCCGTCGAACAGCAGGTACCACTGGGGCAGGGGGCTTTCGGCGTTCAGACAGCTTCGCATACAGTCATCATAGACGGCCATGCTGTCCGGCGACGCCCAATGTGCCTGAAAATAGACGATAAATTGCTCCAAACGTGCGGGATCCTCCCGCAAGGAAACGATCTGCATTGTGATTCCTCTCTTTCGTTACATCATACTTGTACGGCCACGGGATTGCCTTTCGGATATGAAAGGCGATCCTTGTTTTTTCGTCACTGTTATGGTATTCTATCCTCAGGAAATCCACTGTTTTCGGAGGTTCTCTATGCTCCCTGACGCTTTTCTCGCACGGATGCGCCGCCTGCTCGGCGCGGAGTTCGACGCCTTCCTTGCGTCGTATGAGCTGCCGCGCAACGTCGGCATTCGTCTCAATCCGCAAAAATGCGGCGCTCCCCTTCCCTTCTGCGGCAAACAGATTCCCTGGGAGCCAAACGGTTACTATTATGACGCTGCTTCCCGCCCCGGACTGCATCCGCTCCATGACGCGGGTGCCTATTATCTGCAGGAGCCGAGCGCCATGGCACCGGCCCGTCTGCTGGACGCGCAGCCCGGTGAGACCGTTCTGGACCTGTGCGCCGCGCCGGGTGGCAAGGCCACACAGATCGCCGCAGCCATGAAAGGGCGCGGGCTTTTGGTCTGCAACGAGCTTCACCCGAAGCGGGCGCAGATCTTGTCCTCCAACGTTGAGCGTCTCGGCATTTCCAACGCTCTGGTGCTCAACGAGCATCCGGCTAAGTTGGCAGAACGGTTCCCAGGCTTTTTTCACCGCATTTTAGTGGATGCGCCCTGTTCCGGCGAGGGGATGTTCCGCAAGGAGGACGCGGCGGTGACGGACTGGAGCGAGGCGACGGTCCGTATGTGCGCCGAACGCCAGAGTGAGATCTTGCACTCCGCCGCGCAGATGCTGAAGCCGGGCGGACGGCTGGTCTACTCCACCTGCACCTTTTCGCCGGAGGAAAACGAGGGCGTTATCAGCGCTTTCCTCCGCTCCCACGCAGATTTTTCCGTAGAAGAAATTGACGCGCCATGGTTTGCCCATGGATGTCCCGCGTGGATCAAGGACCCGGCCCCCGGTCTGGAACGCACCTTCCGCCTTTGGCCCCACAGGCTGCGGGGCGAGGGGCATTTCGCCGCCGTTCTCCGCCGGGATGGTGACGGTGCAGATGCAGCGGTCAAGGTGGAAAAAGCCGTGCCTCTGCCCGGGGCAGTAACCGATTTTCTGGCGGAACACCACATTCCCTTGTCCGGCAATGGCATTGCCTTTGGCAACACCTGGTTTCTGACGCCCCGGGAGCTGCCGGAGCTGCGGGATCTGCGGGTGCTCAGAGCCGGACTGGAGCTGGGCGAGGTGCGCAAAGGACGCTTTGTTCCCGCTCACGCATTGGCGCTGTGGCTGCAGGACTTCCCTGCCGCCGTCGATCTTCCCTCCGGGAGCGCAGAGGCCGCCGCTTATCTGCGTGGCGAAACGCTGCACAGTGACCTTCGCGGCTGGGTTCTGGTCCGCGTGGACGGGTGCAGCCTGGGTTGGGCAAAGGGCGCCGACGGCGTTCTGAAAAACCACTATCCCAAGGGACTTCGCAGGGCATAGCTATTTCAGACCCAACTGATAAAAGGCAACGGCGCTGGCTGCCGCCACGTTGAGAGAATCCACCCCGTGGCTCATGGGGATGCGGACAGTGTAGTCGCAGTGGGCAATGGTATCCGCTGCCAGGCCGTCGCCTTCCGTTCCCAGGACGATGGCCAGCTTTTCCTCGTTCAGGAGGCGCGGATCGTCCAGGCGGACAGAATCCTCCCGCAGAGCCATGGCCGCCGTCCTGAAGCCCAGGTCATGGAGCCGCTCCGGCCAGGAACTCTCATCCTCAAAGAACGTCCAGGGCACCTGGAATACCGTTCCCATGCTCACCCGGACAGCCCGGCGGTACAGCGGGTCGCTTCCGGCACTGGTCAGCAGCACCGCGTCCATATTCAGTGCCGCAGCGGAACGGAAGATCGCGCCGATGTTGGTGGGATTCATCACGTTCTCCAAAACCGCGATCCGCCGCGCACCGGCGCAGACCGCCTCCACGGAAGGCAGCTTCGGACGGCGCATGGCGCAGAGCATCCCACGGGTCAGGTGGAAGCCGGTCAGTTGGATCAGCACATCCAGCTCCGCCGCGTAGACAGGAACGTCTCCGCACCGTGCAAGCAGCTCCCGTCCCTTGCCCTCCACGTGCTTGCGCTCCATCAAAAACGACACGGGCACACAGCCCGCGTTGAGGGCGCGCTCGATGACATTGGGGCTTTCGGCAATGAACAGGGCATTTTCCGGGTCAGCGCGATTGAGAAGCTGCCCCTCCGACAATCGGGCATAAATATCCAGCTCCGGCGCGGAAAAATCCGTGATCTCAATGATATTCGGCATAGTTTTCTCCTGTATTCTGTAGCTTTTTTCTCCGTATTGCCGCTCCGCGGCCGATTTTGCAGGTTTTTTCGGGTGTTATTATATCATACCCCGTCGGCGCTTCCAACGGCATTTTTCGCATAACTACAATTTTTTCGCCACGGGGTGGAACTTTTTCCCTTTTTTAACGTCAGATAATCACCAACCACGTAAAACAAGGAGGAACAGCTTATGAAACGCAGATGGAGCCTTTTACTTACCGCGATTATGATTCTTGCAATGATCCTGTGCGGGTGCAGTGCGTCCGCTGAGAAAAGCGCAGATTACTACGATGCCGAACAGATGGCAGAGATCCCCAACATGGAGGCTCACGACACCTACAGCACCGCCGCAAACGGCACTGCACCGAACACGCTGCAGGATGCGCGGAAGCTCATCAAGCGGGTCGATCTGACCATCCGGACCGAGACCTTTGACGAATATCTGTCCGCTTTGGACGCAGCCGTCGTCAGCAGCCGGGGCTATGTGGAGTACTCCGACATCGGCGGCACGACACAAAAATGGGCGCAGTACACCGTTCGCATCCCGGTGGAGCATCTGGACAGTTTTTTGGAAGCCATCTCTCAAAAGGGCGTGATCGCCGGAAAGTCCACCTCCCAGGAGGACGTGACCCTGCAATATGTGGACACGCAGGCCCATATCACTGCCCTGCGTACTGAGGAGGAAAGCCTCATGCGGCTGCTGGAGCAGGCGGAGTCCGTGGAGGACATCATCTCCATTCAGGATCGTCTTTCCGGCGTGCGCTATGAGATCGAGTCCTACGAGTCCCAGCTCCGAACCTATGACAATCTGGTGGATTACGCGACTGTCACATTAAATATAGACGAAACGGACCATGTGCAGGAGGTAGCGGAGTCCAACAGTGTTTGGGATCAGATCGGCACCAATTTGAAAGAGAACCTCTACGGCATCGGCCAGTTTTTCCGCGTGCTGTTTATCGTTTTGATCTCAGCACTTCCCTTCTTCCTTTTGATTGCCGTGATCCTGCTGCCGATCCTGTATTTCACAGTCTTCCGACCCCGCAAAAAACGCAAAGCGGAAAAAAAGAATGACGAAGCAAAATAACGGATATTGAAGCCGGGAGGCCGCCCATACATCGGGCAGCCTCCCGGCTTTTCTATTATTACAGGGGTGCCTGCCAGCCCCGGCTGCTTTCCACGGCGCGGCTCCATTTCTTCATCCGCAGACTGCGCTCGGCCTCCTCCATCTGCGGCAGGAAGGTGCGGTCGCAGCGCCAGAATCCCTTGATCTGGTCCGTATTGTCCCAGACGCCCACGGTAAGGCCCGCCAGATACGCCGCGCCCAACGCGGTAGTCTCCCGTATCACGGGGCGAAATATCTTCCGATTCAGAATATCCGCCTGGAACTGCATCAGGAAGGCGTCACGGCTGGCACCGCCGTCCACACGCAGGCCCGTCAAGGGTGCGCCCATATCGCGCTCCATGGCCTGCAGGACATCTATGCTCTGATAAGCGATGGATTCCTCCGCCGCACGGATGATATGCTCCGGTCTTGTACTGCGGGTGAGGCCCACCAATGCGCCCCGGGCGTGCATATCCCAATAAGGTGCGCCCAGACCGGTAAAGGCGGGAACGAAATAGACGTCGTTGCTGTCTTCCACCTGCGAAGCATAGACGCCGGTCTCTGACGCGTCCTTGAGGAAGTGCAGCTCGTCGCGCAGCCACTGAATAACCGCGCCGCCGACAAACACGCTGCCCTCCAGGGCGTACTGGACCCGGCTGCCGCCGGTAGCCGCCAGGGTCGTCACCAGGCCGTGGCGGCTCTCCACCGCCGTTTCGCCGGTGTTGACCAGAAGGAAGCAGCCCGTGCCATATGTATTTTTCGCCTCACCGGCGGAAAAGCAGCACTGCCCGAAGAGGGCTGCCTGCTGATCTCCCGCCATACCGGTGATGGGAATTTCTCCCCCCAGCAGGCGGCAGACGCCGTAGCGGTGAGCAGACGGATAGACCTGGGGGAGCATAGCCCCGGGGATATTCAGTTCCTCCAGGAGCTTGTCATCCCACTCCAGGCGGTGAATATCGTACATCATGGTCCGGGAGGCGTTGGTACGGTCCGTTCCGTGGACCGCGCCCCCGGTGAGCTGCCAGAGAAGCCAGCTATCCACCGTGCCGAAGCACAGCTCGCCGCGCTCGGCACGCTCCTGAGCTCCCGGCACATGGTCCAGTATCCAACGAACCTTTGTGGCGGAAAAATAGGCGTCAGGGATCAGGCCGGTGGTCCTGCGGATATGTCCGGTCAGGCCCCTGAGCTCCAGTTCCTTACAGAGAGGAGCCGTTCGGCGGCACTGCCAGACGATAGCGTTATAGATGGGCAAGCCCGTTGCCCGTTCCCAGACAATGGTGGTCTCGCGCTGGTTCGTGATACCGATGGCGGCGATCATGGCAGGGTCTATCCCCTGTGCCGCCTCCTGCATCACGGCAAACTGACTGTTCCAAATCTCCATGGGGTCGTGCTCGACCCAGCCGGAATTCAGATAGATCTGAGGAAATTCCCGCTGGGCAGAACGGACGATATTCTGCCGCTCGTCGAACAAGATCGCCCGGCTGCTGGTGGTGCCCTGGTCCAGGGCCAACAGGTATCTCATGGCTCTCCTCCTGTTATCTCTCTGTTTTGGGGAAGTCTTTCGTCGCCACCACGTCGATGCCCGTTCCGAGAAGATCGGAAAGGACCACGTCGCCGCAGCGGACAGGGGCGGTGACCGTCACCGCATCCAGGGCCTTGGCAGCCCGCAGCATCAGCTCCCTGGCGATGGGCTGCCTGGTTTTAACAGGACAGCGACGGACCGCGGCACCCTCCAGGCGCACCGTACTCGTCAGGACCCGCACAGGATGCAGCAGCTCGTTTTTGCCGTATTCCGCGCCGCGTGGGCAGGAATTCCCTGTCACCAGGTAGTCTTTTTCCTCGTCCACGCGGAGGTGGCAGCCCCGGGGACAGACAATGCAAATCAGTTCCTTCATGCCTCCACCTCCTCGGCGCTGACGGTCAGGACGCCGCCTTGGGGCAGCAGCGCTTTGGGCAGAATCACGGATTCCATCTCGCCGGGGGCCATATGCTCCCGTTTGAAGCAGGCGATCTGTGTCTCGCCCGACCGGACGCGGATGACTGCCTTGCCGAACACGCGGTTGACACGGAAAAACAGCTTGACGTTCTTATCTACACCCGCCGGACGGATGCGCTGCGGCACAGTATAGCTGACGGCGCTGCCGTTTTCCACCGTGAGCAGCGGCTCTTTCGCCGTCTCTCCCTCGAGGATATAGCGGGCGGCGGCTTCTCCGGCACGGCTGCTCTCCTCGCTGACAAAATCCACCAGATCGTGGACGTGGACCACATTTCCGCAAGCGAACACGCCCTCGACGCCGGTCTCCATGTTCTCATAGACCACGGGGCCGTTGGTGCGGCGGTCCATTTCCACATCCATCTGCCGCGACAGTTCATTTTCCGGCACCAGACCGACGCTCAGCAGCAGGGTGTCGCAGTCAAAGCTCAGTTCCGTGCCGGGGATCGGGCGGCGGTCGGCATCCACCGCCGAAATAGTGATTCGCTCCAGGCGTTGCTTTCCCACGATGTCCGTCACCGTGTGGGACAGGTACAGGGGAATGTCATAATCCCGGAGGCACTGGACGATATTGCGGTTCAGGCCGCCGGAATAGGGCATCAGCTCCACGCAGGCCAAAACCTTTGCGCCCTCCAGGGTCATGCGGCGGGCCATGATCAGGCCGATGTCGCCGCTGCCGAGGATGACGACCCGCTTCCCCACCAGATACCCCTCGATATTGAGGAAGCGCTGGGCCGTTCCGGCGGTGAAAATGCCCGAGCAGCGCGCACCGGGAATGGAGATGGCACCACGGGTGCGCTCACGGCAGCCCATGGCAAGGATCACAGCCTCCGCCCGGACGGTGCGGTAGCCGTCAACGGGATTGAGAAAGCTGACGCATTTATCCTGCGTGATTCTCAGGACCATGGTATCGGTTTTTGCCTCCACGCCGGTGGCTTTCAGCATCTCAATATAACGCCCGGCATATTCCGGGCCGGTCAGTTCCTCTTTGAAGCGGTGCAGACCGAAGCCGTTGTGGATGCACTGGTTCAGGATGCCACCCAGCTCACGGTCGCGCTCCAGGATCAAAACGCGGCGCAGGCCCTTTGCCCAGGCCGCATAGGCGGCAGCAAGTCCGGCAGGGCCGCCGCCGATCACGATCAGTTCATAGTCCACGCGCCCCACCTCCTTTGGTTTCGCCGGTCAGAATATAGCTGCCTTTCTCCTCCAGCATCACGTCCACCGGGTCCATGTGCAGCTCCCGGGCAATGATCTCCTGCACTCTCGGGCCGCAGAAGCCACCCTGGCAGCGGCCCATTCCCGCACCGACACGGCGCTTGACGCCGTTGACGCTGCAAGGCGGAATGGGGGTGTGCAGACAGGCGACGATCTCTCCCTCGGTCACGGTCTCACATCGGCAGATCACCCGGCCAAAGCGCGAATCTTTGGCGATGAGTTCGTTCTTTTCGCCCTCAGTCAGCCGGGTAAAGCGCAGACGGCGGCGGCTGTCGTCGTACCGGGCCTTTTCATGAAGCTCCAGGCCCGACCGGCTTAGCAGCTCCGTCAGCCGTTTTGCAATGGCAGGCGCAGCGGAAAGGCCCGGGGAACAGATGCCCGCCGCCTGGAAAAAGCCGGGAACGCTCCGGCTCTCCCGAACGATGAAATCCGGCACGTCGGAAGCAGCGCGGACGCCTGCAAAATTGCGGATATTCTCACGGAAAGCAATGGTCGGCACACTTTTCACCGCCCGCTCACACACCTGACGCAGGCCCTCGGCAGTGTTGGAAACATCCTCCGGGACGCAGGGGCCTGCCGTTGGTCCGACGATAAGATTGCCGTGGACCGTGGGCGCCACCAGGACGCCCTTTCCCTCTTTGCCGGGGCATTGGAAGATCACATGGCGCACCCGCTGCCCCTCGCACTTATCCAGCAGGTAGTATTCTCCCCGGCTGGGACGGATGGTGAACTCCTTTTCGCCGATAAGCTCGTGGACCGCATCGGCGTAGACACCGGCGGCGTTGATGAGATATTTTGCGGTGAATTCTCCCCCTGTGGTGGTGAGCAGGAAACCGTCCTGTTCCCGCCGGATGTCCGTCACACGGCAGTTGCGGTGGAGCCGGACGCCGTTTTTCACCGCCGTCTCCGCCATGGCAAGGCAGTATTCCCAGGGGTTGATAATAGCGGCTGTCGGCGCCCACAGCGCACCCTGGACCTGCCCGGACACATTGGGCTCCATGGCTCTGGCCTCTTCTCCGCTCAGGAGCTTCAGCCCTTCCACGCCGTTCATCTGGCCTCTTTCCAGAAGCGTCTGCAGGCACTGTAAATCTGCGGCGTCAAAGGCCAGCACCAGGCTTCCCACGCGTTCGTACGGTACATCCAGGCGGCGGCAGATGTCCTCAGCCATGGCACTGCCCTCCAGATTCATCTTCGCCATATCCGTGCCGGGCACGGGGTCATAGCCGGCGTGGATGATGGCGCTGTTGGCCTTGGTGGTACCGGCGGCAATGTCGCTGCCGGCCTCCAGGACCGTTACGTTCAGCTCATACCGGGAAAGGGCGTAGGCGCAGGCCGCGCCCACCACTCCGCAGCCGATAATGATGACATCGTCCATGTTTTTTTCTCCTTTTTCTCCGGTCCGTTTGACGGCTGGCCTTGCCCGCCGAAAAACGGCTGCCGTTTTCCTGCATGGATATGTTTTTGCGGCAAAAAGATTGCCACATTTGCAAATAGTGTGATATAATGGCAAAAGAGCATCCACACAGTGCGCTTGCATCTATGTTTCAACAAAAAAAATTCTATCACAGAAGTAACGGGCCGTCAATCCGTTATCCGCCCGAAAAATCAGCTTAAGGAGAAATACCATGATCTATAAGGACTTTCAGGACATCCGGCTTTCGTCCCTGGGCTTTGGCATGATGCGCCTGCCCGGCGGCTGCGACAACCCGCAGATCGACGAGGCACAGACGGCCGAAATGATCGACTATGCCATCAGAAACGGCGTCAACTATTTTGACACCGCCTGGGGCTACCACCAGGGGAATTCCGAACGCGTAGCGGGCAAGCTGCTGTCCGAATATCCCCGGGAACGCTACTATCTTGCCTCCAAGTTTCCCGGCTATGATGCCTCCAATTTCGGCCATGTGGAGGAGATCTTCGAGGAGCAGCTCAAAAAGTGCCGCACCGACTATTTTGACTTCTACCTGCTGCATAACATATACGAAAAGAACATCGACGCCTATCTGGACGACGAGACCTACCACACCGTTTCCTATCTGCTGGAGCAGAAGGCCAGGGGACGCATCCGCCATCTGGGCTTTTCCGCCCACGGCGAATATGCGGTGATGGAGCGCTTTTTGACCGCCTACGGCGACAAGATGGAGTTTTGCCAGATCCAGCTCAACTATCTGGACTGGCACTTCCAGAAAGCCGTCAAAAAGGTGGAGCTGCTGAACCGGCACAACATCCCCATCTGGGTCATGGAGCCTCTGCGCGGCGGCAGACTGGCCACACTGCCGGAGGACGCGGCCTCCAGGCTGAAGGCGCTGCGGCCGGAGGAGACTGTCCCGGGTTGGGCCTTCCGCTTTCTCCAGTCCGTTCCCGGCGTGACGATGGTTCTTTCAGGTATGTCAGACCTTACCCAGATGAAAGAGAATATCGCCACCTTCTCCGAGGACAAGCCCCTGAGCAAGGAGGAGCTGGACGCTCTGGTCGGCATTGCCGACGACATGGTCCGGGGCGGCATTCTGCCCTGCACCGCCTGCCGCTACTGCACGAGCTACTGCCCCCAGGAGCTTGACATTCCCCGTCTGCTTGCCCTTTACAACGAGCACACCTTTACCGGCGGCGGCTTCCTGGCACCCATGGCAGTGGAGGCTCTGCCGGAGGACAAGCGACCCAGCGCCTGTGTGGGCTGCCGGAGCTGTGAGGCTGTCTGCCCGCAGCAGATCAAAATCTCTGAGGCAATGGCAGCCTTTGCCAAGCTGCTGCAATGATGGAGCAGACAGTTGCATCCGCCCTGCGGTTGCTCCGGGATGGGCAGGCGGCCTGCGTGGTTCTCCGGGACGGTGAGCTTGTCCGGGCGGAAACGGGCCGGGGCGTGACTCCCATGATACGGCTTTACGAGGACGGCGCGCTGCAGGGCGCGTATGTGGTCGACAAGATCGTCGGCAAGGCGGCGGCGATGCTCATGACCCTCGGCGGCGTCAGCGGCTGTTACGCGCTTACCGTCAGCCGCGCAGCCCTGGGCTGGTTCTCCGGCCATGGCATCCCCGTGGAGTATGAGGTGTGCGCGGAATACATCGTCAACCGTACCGGCGACGGCATATGTCCCATGGAACAGACGGTGAAGGAGCTGACAGACCCATCGGAAGCGCTGACCGCTCTGAAACAGAAAATCGCAGAATTAAGGAAAGGAAGTAAGCCATGAAAAAAGCATTGGTAGCCTATTTTTCCGCCACCGGCGTCACTGCTGCGGCAGCAAAAAAGCTGGCACAGGCGGCACAGGCGGATCTCTTTGAGATCAAGCCACAGGTCCCCTACACAGCCGCCGACCTCAACTGGCGGGACAAAAACAGCCGCAGCACCGTTGAAATGCGGGACAAAACCTCCCGTCCGGCCATGGTCGACGCAGACGCCCATATTGCCGACTATGACACCGTATTTCTGGGCTTTCCCATCTGGTGGTACGTAGCGCCCACCATCATCAACACCTTCCTGGAGCGCTGGGACTTCAGCGGAAAGACCGTTGTCCTCTTCGCCACCTCCGGCGGGAGCGGCTTCGGCAAAACCCTTGCGGCGCTGAAAGGCAGCGTTTCCGCCTCCACCGTTCTCCGGGAGGGCGGCCTGCTCAACGGCGAGATCACCAACAGCGAGCTGGAAACCGTGCTGGCAAAATCGTAGCGTTACGCAGAAAAAGCGCGCTGTGAACGGGCATGAACCGCCTGCGCAGCGCGCCTATCTTTGACTTTTGTGAGGAAGTATTCTATGGAAATCGTGTTACTGACTGCCCTGGGCGTCGGCGGTGCCACCGTCGTCGGTGCGCTTTTGGGCTTTGCCTTCAAGAAAATGACCCACACCTTCAGCGATATCGTCCTCAGCTTTGCCGCCGGTGTGATGCTGTCGGCCGCCGTCATCGGCCTGATCCTGCCCTCTCTGGAAAAGGGCGGCAAATTCGCCGTGCCGATCACCATCGTCGGCGTCTTCTGCGGTGCCCTGGCCCTCAACCTCATTGACCGACTGGTCCCCCATCTTCACCGGCTGGTGGGGGTAGACCAGGAGAGCCACCCGGAGGGAACGGACCGGGTCAGCAAGATCATGTTGTTTGTACTGGCCATCGCCATCCACAATTTCCCCGAGGGCATCGCGGCAGGCGTTGGCTTTGGCTCCGGCAGCAGCGCCGAGGCTCTCACCATTGCCGGCGGCATCGCATTGCAGAACATCCCCGAGGGCATGGTCATCATCGCGCCCATGCTGAGCGCCGGCATCAGCAAAAAGCGGACCTTCCTCGTCGCGGTGGGGACCGGTCTTGTGGAGGTAGTCGGCACCCTCCTGGGCTATTTCGCCGTCAGCCTCTCATCTGCCATTTTGCCCTTTGCCCTTGCCTTTGCAGGCGGCACCATGCTTTACATCATCAGCGATGAGATGATCCCCGAGACCCACGCCCACGGAAACGAGCGGGGCGCGACCTACGCTCTGCTGGTCGGTTTTTGCCTGATGCTGCTGGTGGATTTTTATATCGGATAAGCTACCAATCACCAATCAATGAGTTTTGGACGCCGAAGCAAGTTCGGCGTCCTTTTTTATAGGTCATTCAATTGCCTTCATAGCCTCGGCCATGTTGATGCACCGGGTCTTGGAGGTCAGCACCAGGTCCACGATGAACGTAAAAGCGAAGGTGATCAGTACCGCCAGCAGATAGCTTTCCCACGCCAGACGGCAGCCGAAATAGATGGTGCTGATCTTGATCTGGGCCATGACATAGTGCAGCAGAGCAATGCCCATGGGGATGCCGCACAGGGCGCTGATCCCCGTCAGGACGATGTTTTCGCGGAACACATAGGAATTCTGCTCCCGCTGGTAGAAGCCCAGCACCTTCAGCGTTGCGATCTCGCGGGTGCGCTCGGTAATGGTGATGTTGGTCAGATTATACAGCACGATAAAGGCCAGCGCACCGGCGCACACCAGAACAATGAGAACGATATAATCCAGACTTTCCAGCATACTGCCCACCCTTGTGCGCATATCGGCGGTCAAAGTGACATGGGACACGTGGTTCGCGCTCAAAAGCACCGCTCCGGCGGCGTTGGCCTCCTGCCCCTCGGCAAAGTTCACATAGGCTGTGTTGCACTCGGGTGCCTGTCCCCACTGGGCAGCGCAGGTGTCCGCGCTGACATAGATATAGTCATAGATGTAATTGTCAAAAATCGCCGAGACGGTAACGGTAAGGTTCCTGTAATCACAGATCAACTCCACCGTGTCCCCCACGGAAAGCCCGTTTTCCGATGCAAAGCGGTAGTTGACCACAGCCTCTCCCTCCTTGGGGAAGTCGATGGAGGTCTTGCCGTCGTGGAGACTGACAAAATCCGTGAGTTCGTCAGTAAATACGACCAGATTGATGGCCTTATTCCCGTTTTCCGTCACCGCATCCACGCTCTGGGTGTGCAGGAAAGCAATGCTCTCGGTCACACCCGCTGTCTGCTCGGTAAACTCCGCCTGCACCGCCGCGTCCGCCGTATCCATAAAGGAAACCGAGGCGTCAAAGCGCTCGATCTCATTATACTGGCGGTCCACCACTGGCTGGATGGTGTCGCGGATGCCGAAGCCGGTCAAAAGCAGGGCCGTGCAGCCGCCGATGCCGACGATCATCATGACCATCCGCTTTTTATAGCGCAGGATATTCCGGATGGAGACCTTGTGCAAAAACCTGATGCGCTTCCAGAGGAAGCCGATACGCTCCAAAAAGACCCGTTTGCCGGGCGTCGGTGCCTTGGGGCGGATCAACTGGGCGCTGCTTTCCCGCAGGTCCCTGCGGCAGACCAGCCAGGTCGCACCCAACGCGCACAGCAGATAGAGGGCAGTACACATGGCAAACAGCTTCCAGTCCAGCACAAAGGCTACAGGGCGCTGGACGGAGTACATGATACGGTAGACCTGCCAGAGGGCCATGGGCAGATAGCGTGAGCCGAGAAGGAAGCCTATGACGCAGCCGACGACGGAGGCGCTTCCCGCATAGAACAGATATTGTCCCGCAATGGCGCCGGAACCGTAGCCCAGGGCCTTGAGCACACCGTTTTCCGTCCGCTGCTCGCTGACCATCCGGGTCATGGTGGTGATGCATACCAGGGCCGCCACGAGGAAGAAAAACAGTGGGAAGACCTTGGCCACGCCGGAGACAATGGCCGTGTCGTTTTTCAGGCTGGCACAGCCCAGGTTGGAGCTGCGATCCAGGGTGTAGACCGTGGCAGGTTCGATGTCGGCAAGCTCCGCCCGTGCCTCGTCCAGTTCCTTCTGCGCGTCGTTGATCTCCGCCTGTCCGTCGGCGATCTCCATCCGGGCATCATCCAACTCCTTCTGGGCGGTGTCAATCTCCGCCTGGGCGCTTTCCAGCATGGCAGGATCCCCCGCAAGCATGGTCTGCATGGCGGCAAGCTCCTGCTTTTTCCCGTCCAGTTCCGCCTGGGCCGCGTCCGTTTCCGCCTGGGCGTCGGCAAGCTCCCGCTTCTTTTCGTCCAACTTTGCCTGAGCATCGTCGATCTCCGCCTGGGCGTCGCCGTAAATCTTCTGATAGCGCAGCTCCGCCCGTTCCTCCAGCAGGGCCTCCACAGGGCCGCGCATTTCCTTCACGGCGTCCTCATAGGCGTCGGAATAGAGCTCCCCCGCGTCAGGGATCGTCAGGAAGATCTCCGTATAGTATTCGGTGGAAAAACCCTCCGGCAGAAGATAGATATAGCTTGAGACGGAGCCGTTGCCCAGGGAGGTGCTGCCGCGCTCAAAATTCAGGTAGGTCACCGCGTCGCAAAGCCCGACCACGGTGTATTCATCGCAAGCAAAGGTGTCGAGGGTCTCCTGGGAATTGCTGTCCGCGAGGACGATCTTCGTGCCGAGCTTGCTCTCGTCGGCATATTTCGCGTCGAGGACACATTCGTCGGCGCTTGCCGGCAGCCTGCCGCTGACCAGGTCCAGGCCGTTGACCCCCTCCGTCAGCATATGGGCATGACGGACCGCCTCAGAGCCGTCCTCCGCAACATAGATAAAGTCAGCACTGACAGAGCCGCGGGCAGCCTCCACCCCGTCCAGCTCCGAAAAAGCCGCCACATCCTCGTCGGTAAAGCCGAGGGTGCTGACCAGGCGGAAATCGTACAGATTCAGTTCGTCAATATAGGCGTCCGCCGTCTTGAGAATGGACAGCTCGGTAACGCGCAGTCCGGCAAAAAAGCCCACGCCCAGGGCAATAATGGCAAGAATGGCGAGATAGCGCCCGAGAGAGCCCCGGATGCTGCGCAGCACAGATCTCCAAAGCATCGGCTTCACCACTCGATCTCTTCCACGGGAGTGACTTTTTCGTTCTTCTCCTGCCGCAGCACCGTGCCGTTTTTCACCGTAATGACCCGGTCCTGTCTCTTATACACATCTCCGAGCCCACGAGACGTAGAGGAATC
>CAMFZO010000010.1 GCA_946006895.1 uncultured Clostridia bacterium
CTGCAGGTCCCCATCTTCAAAAACGGTGAGCTGGTCTATCAGATGCCGACACTCCGGGAGATCCGCGACTACTGCCGCGCCCAGGTCGACACCCTCTGGGACGAGGTCAAGCGCTTCGACAATCCCCACACCTACTACGTGGATCTGTCCCAAAAGCTCTGGGACATCAAATACGACCTGCTGAAAAACAACTCCGGCTCCGCGTATTATGAGAAGAAATAAGCGCACCACCGTCCTTGCCCTCTGCGGCGTCCTGGCGGCGCTTGCAATGGCGCTGCTGTTCCTCGGCGGTACGCTGCCCTTTGCCACGATTGCCTGCCCGGTGCTGGCATCGTTGGTGCTCATTCCCGTCTACGCCGAAAACGGCGCAAAATGGGGCTTTTTGTGGTATGTGACCACGGCGCTGCTGGGCGTCCTTCTGACGCCGGACAAGGAAACCGCCATCCTCTTTGTGTTCTTCGGCTACTATCCCATGCTGAAACGGTTCCTGGAACGCCTGCCGGGAAGGCTCCTGACCCTGGCTGCCAAGCTGGTCTATATCAATGCCGCCGTGTGCATTGCCTACGGACTGATGATCTGGGTGTTCCAGATGGAGGCTGTCACTGCAGAGTTTGCAGAAACGCAGACGTGGATGCTGATCGTCCTGCTCCTGCTGGCAAATCTCACTTTTGTACTCTATGACCTGCTCATTTTCAGGTTGGAAGTTTATTATCACGCGCATCTGAGACCCAAGCTCAAACTCTGAAAGGAGAAAAAACAATGAAACGAATCCTTGCGATCCTGCTGGTGTTGGCAATGCTGCCGATTCCGGCGACCTTTGCACTGGACGCAGAGCCTTCTGCAGAGCCCATTACACAGGAGGCTTACGACGCAGTTACGGCGGATATCTGGCAGACCATCGAAGCCATCGAGGAGACCGAAGTTGTTGCCAAGCGCGGAAAGACCGCCGGGGCCGACAGCTACGCGGCCATTGTCGACGATGTTATTGCCGCCGTGGAAGCCTCCGATACCTTCGTAGAGGGCTCCATCAACCGCAACGGCGACTTCTTCACCTGGGAAACTACGGAGGGGGTCGTCTGCGGCTATTCTCCCAGACTGCGCGCCAGGATCCGCGCCAATGCCGTTGAGGGCGCCGACGCGGAGGATTATGCCGGCGTGGAGGTCACCTCCTACGCGACCAGGGGCGGCAGCCCTTCTTCCGTGGATGTGGCGGTGTTCCAGCCTTATTACGGCATCGACAGCGACTTCACCACCCAGTATGTCAACGAGGCCAAGTCCATTGCCCAGGCTACCGACGGCACCATTAAGACTTATAAGACCACCAACGCCACCATTGACGCCATTGCCAATGCACTGGAGAGCTGCGGCGTCGTTATTTTCGACTCCCACGGCGATACCGACTATTATACCCGTTACGGCGACTACACCTCTCAGGCAAATACCTCTTATCTCTGCCTCCAGTCCGGCACCGGTCTAACCACCGCTGACCAGACGCAAGTCACCGGCACCTACGGCTCTTATTACCATGCTTATGATGCTGGCTCCTATGGAAACATGCACTATTACTGCGTTGACGGCACTGCGATTGCGAACCATATGGATCAGACCGCCCCCAACAGCCTGCTGTGGATGGCGATTTGCCTCGGTATGGCAACCGACGGTATGCAAAAACCGCTGCGTGAAAAAGGCGTTGAGGTTGTTTACGGCTATTCCCAGTCCGTTACCTTTGATGGAGACTATCAGTGGGAAGCCGCATTCTGGGATAAGATGATTGCGGGCGAAAATGTGGCGACTGCTGTTTCCTACATGAAGAATCTCTATGGCATCAAGGACCCCTATGAAACCTCTTATCCTGCCTATCCGATTGTTGCTTCTTCTGAGGATACATATCCCGGTCAGGGCAATGTGGACAACTATCAGACGGTCAACTCCACCTGGACACTGCTGGGCAGCAGCTCCGGCGAGTGCACCCATGACTGGAAGGTGACTCAGACCGTCGCGGCGACCTGCACCGAGGGCGGCTACACCCTGGAGACCTGCAGCATCTGCAGCGAGACCAGAAAGACTGATGTCACCGGTGCCCTGGGCCATGACATGAAAACCGACAAGGTGGTGGAAGCCACCTGCACCACCGGCGGCTACACCCAGCTCAAGTGCTCCCGCTGCGGCGTGACGGAAAAGACCAATACTACCTCTGCCCTGGGCCATAACATGGTTGCCGGCACGGCTGTTGCCGCGACCTGCACCCAGGACGGCTACACACCTTACACCTGCTCCCGCTGCGGCGTGACCGAGCGGAGAAACGTGGTGTCCGCCACCGGCCACAGCTATGAAGCGGTGGTCACTGAGCCTACCTACTACGTCCAGGGCTACACCACCCACACCTGCGTTAACTGCGGCGACAAATACGTCGACAGCTACACTGCGCCCCTGAAGCCCGCCTATAACATTACCGTCCGTGTCTCTGATGAGGCCTTCGGCAAGGCGTTCCTCAGCGGCAATGTGGTAACGGCAGTGCCGGGCAACGGTATGTACGCCTCCGGCTTCCTGCTCACTCCGGCCTACAGTGCAACGGTAGTCCAGGAGGGTAACAATTTCTACATCACCGATGTCAAGGAGGACTGCGTCCTGACCATCGAATTCCGCTCCAAGGACGCGGCCAAGGTGACTTTCTCCGTTCCCGCCGGCTGCAAGGCCGAGAGCCTTACCGGCTGTGTGGGTGAGGCGGTCGAGTTGACGGCTCCCACGGGCAAGCCTGTGGCGGACGCCCATGACTATGTGTTCGCCGGATGGGTGGAAACGCCCGTTTCCGATGTGCTTTCCAAGCCGGACGTCGTTTTCACCGACTCCTACCTGTTTACCGAACAGAGCGCGACCCTCTACGCACTTTACAGCTACGTTTACCGCGGCGACACCTATTACACCACAACGGTCCGTATGGACACCTGCCTGTCCGAGCAATTTAAGGACGTGGACACCACCGCCTGGTACCATGAGGCCCTGGATTTCGTCCTGGAATACGGCTATATGAACGGTGTCGGCGAGTCCAAGTTTGCGCCCAACGGCCTGCTGACCCGTGCCATGATGGTCACGATTCTCTACCGTCTTGACGGCGAGGGTGAATACGCCGCCCATCCCTTCAAGGATGTGGCAAAGGGTGCCTGGTATGACGAGGCTGTGGCATGGGGCTACGCCACCGGTGTGGTCAAGGGAACCAGCGCCACCACCTTCAGCCCTGAGGCTCACGTGACCCGTGAGCAAGCGGCGACCTTGCTGTACCGCTATGCCGAATATCTCGGCGAGGACGTCTCTGCCAGCGGCAGCCTGATGGGCTTTGAGGATGCTAAGCAGGTATCCTCTTATGCCAGAGATGCCATGCGCTGGGCTGTCGGCGAGGGCATCATCAGCGGCAGAAGCGAGACTGTTCTTGAGCCGCTGGGTACCGCCACCCGTGCTGAGATTGCCAAGATCCTCTACGGCTGGCTGAGCTGAATCCCGGCGTGATAAAACGGGCGCTGCAAAAAAATCCAACCTTGCAGCGCCCGTTATTCTGCGATAGTATCAACGCGAAAGGAAATGCTTTCATGAAACGAATCATTGCAATTGTGCTGGCCTTCTGCCTGCTGTTTGCTCTGGCGGGCTGCGGCGCAAAGAACGATACCGCGCAAAAAATCCATTTTACCTTTGTTGTGACCCACGATGACGGCACGGAAAAGACCTTTGAGCTTGAAACGGAAAAGACGACCCTGGGCGAGGCACTCCTGGAAAACGACCTGGTGGTCGAGGCTGCCGGCAGCTCCGGCCTTTATGACACGGTGGACGGCGAGACAGCGTACTGGGACGACGGGGAAGCCTGGTGGTGCTTCTCCTGCAACGGAGAAGCACTGATGGTGGGCATCGACGACACGGAACTGACCGACGGCGCTTCCTATGAGGCCGTCTTTACCCGCGGCTACGCTGGATAAAAGGAGAGCTTTCGATGTTCTCTGCCAACCGGTTTGTGCCCTGTGAGACGCAGCGGCATACGGAGCTTCAGCCGGAGTGCCCGGTGCTGGTCTATTGCAGTAAGCGCTGCGTCGAGACACGCAGCGGCACGGTTTTTGCCCGTGTCCGATTGGTCAACCGCACGGACCGGGAGATTGGGACCGTATGTCTGCAAATCGAAGGCCGCAGAGCGGACGGCTCCACGGCCTTTTCCATAGGCGGCCTGGTCCTTGCCGATTGCGGCGCACGGCCGCACAGTATTTTCGGTGAGGATCGTATGCTGGCGCTGGGCCGGGTCGACGCGGATCTCCTGCGCATCCGTGTGGGAGATGTCATATTCACTGACGGCACGGCCTGGCATGACATTCCGGAGCGGCCCATGACCACAGCGGAGGCGGCGCATTGGTGCCGCTGTGCCTGCGGCATGGTCAACCCACCGGAAGCGGCCCAGTGCGCCCTCTGCGGCAGTGCGCTTTCCGATGAGACTGCGCCGCGGACTCCCGCAGAGCCTGAGGTCCCGCTGCAGACAGAAGCTGAGGCTTCCGCAATGGAAGCCGCGGCCATACCGGTCCCGTTACCTGCGCCGGAAGCCCCCGCGCCGCAGCCCTATCCCGCGTCTGCGCAGGTGGTTCGGGAGTATTATCCGGTGCCCATGCCCTATGCGGAAGAGGAGGAACCGGAGGCCCCGCTGTGGCTTGTTATACTTCTGAGCATCCTGGGAGCGTTGGCTTTGGCGGCGGTGATCTGCTTTTTTATCTACTGTTTGGTGTATTTTATGTAGTGAAACAATTTTGTTCACAAAAAATTCCCTTAATTTTTTCAAAAACCGGTTTACAAAAGGATTTTTCCATGGTATACTTTTTCCATTGATTGGGTTTTATGGGGAAAACTCTGCATAAAAATACTCGATCAAAAATTTAAAGGAAGCAGGGGAGAGCAATGCCGCAATTTGTACAGACAGAACAACAAAAGGAACTGATTGAATCGTTAGTCCGGGATTTGCCTGCGTATCGTAAGAAGATGCACATGTCCCAGGCTGAGCTTGCCGAGGCTGTCGGTAAGAGCCGCCAGAAGATTTCCGAAATGGAACGCGGTGCTGCTCCGCTCGGTTGGGATACCTATCTGGCTATCCTTCTGGTGCTGGGCGCTCATGGCGTTTTGGAACCCAGAGGCCGTGATGCGGAGCGTTTGGCAGCGACCGGCAAACTGATTGGCGGTAAGATCCGACTTTAAGGAGATCCACAAAAAAAGAACACGAGTGTGTTTTGATGGAACACACCCGTGTTTTTTATGCTGTTGATTGACAGTGGGACCGGGCAGCTTTGCCCGGTCCCAAATTTTTTTCGAAATCTATTTTTCGGCGTGCTTCCGGTGGCCGAAGAGCAGCGTACCAAGAAGCACCGACATGGGCACCGCCAGAATGACACCGATGGAGCTGGCAAGCATCTGGACCATTTCCACCGATAGGAAGGTGGTGCTCATGAGCTGCTGGAAGGACGGCTCCAGGGAGGAAAGGTAGATCATCATCACCAGGCTGCTGCCCACCAGGGCCAGAATCAGGGTGTTGGTCATGGTGCCGACCATATCGCGGCCGATATTCATGCCGGATCTGAACAGCTTTCGGCGGGAAAGGTCCGGGTTGACCGCCATCAGCTCGTTCATGGAGGAACTGATGCTCATGGCCACATCGTTGACCGCGCCGAGGGCCGAGATCAGGATACCGCCCACCAGAAGATCGCCGATCTGCAGAGAATGGAAGGGATCCTGCCCCTGCTTGATCTGCAGCAGGGCCTCAATGGCTGGCTCCGCAGAATACATCAGAAAACCATTGACCCGCAGCAGCTTGCAGGCAAACTGACCGAAGAGCTGTGCGAAGATCACGCCGGAGATGGTGCCCAGAATGGCGCAGACGGTCTTTTTGTTGACGCCGTCGAGGATCACAAATTCTACCACCGTCACAAAGGCACACAGACCCAGGATCGTTGGAAGGGTGGGCCAGCCGCCCAAAAGCATGGGAATAAGGACGGTGAATACACACAGGATGGTCAGGCCCAGACCGAGAAGGGACTTGGCGCCCACCTTGCCGCCGACCAGGATCGTGATGACAAAGAAGATCAGGACGACCCAGAGCAGAGGCGAGGTGCGGTCATAATCCTGCAAAAGGATCTCGTAGGCTTCGCCGTCGACCATGGACACGGAAACGGTGACGTGGTCGTCCTCCTTCAGGACCGTACCGTAGAGGTAGCTCAGATTGTTGGTGAGCTGATAGCGGTTTCCGGCATAGTCGCCGGAGAGAAGCTCCACCGTGACCACCTGCTTACCCACGGGCACATCCTCCACATCCTGCTGTCCCTGATACTGGCTGTCGTCAACGGAGATGACGATGCCTTTTTCGTATTTCATGCCCGTGACTGCGGCAGACTGGGGGATGGATTCTGTGGTCTGCGCCTCGCCGTAGGCCCAGAGGAAGACGGTCGCCGACAGGACCAGAATAACGATGGAGAGGACCCGGGAGAAACGGCGGGAAACACCGGCTTTCAGACACGCCATTGCCGACAGAGCCTGCTCCCGCTCACTTCTCGGGCCGCTGCGGATCTCCTGCTCCGGCCGCAGTGCCTTGAGGGCTGACAGAGCGCGCAGGCTTTGATAGATCAGGAGGCCTCCGCCCACGGCAGCGGCCAGCAGGACCGCGCTGGGAACGAGCGAAAAGCCCTCCCGGCAGATGCGGATGACAAACAGGGCCAGACTCCCGGCCGTGATGAGAGCGCCCAGCGCCGCAAGGGACCACCAGAATGGCTTTTTATATTTCAATTCACGCATATTGACGCCTCCGGGAAATGATATTTATATTATTATAGGTATCAGGCGCGGTTCTGTCAAGAAAAAGCGCGGCAAAAGAAAAAACTTCCCCAATGCTTAGCAAAATAGACAAAAAATAGAAAACTGCTGAAATCACTTGCTTTTTAATGATTTTTTCATCATGTTATAAAACAAGAATCAGAAGGTGCCGGCGTTCCTCTTGTAAAACTACACAAAAATCAAAAAAGTGGGAACAAGAGGCATTTTTTGTGTGGCAATTCCGCGGTCGATGTGGTATCATTGGATTATCACTATAGGTATCTCTGCGCCCTTTTACGGAACGCCTCCGCAAACCCGTGAAGCCAGCCGGAGGACCCTGCATCGAATAAGGAGGAAACAACATGAGAAAGCATTTCACGAGATTCATTTCCGCGCTGCTGGTTGTGGTGATGGTTCTCACAATGCTGCCCACGCTGGCGTTTGCCGCCAAGGAAAGCTACTCGGCTACCCCCTTGGCTGATATCCCCGCAGACAATCAAAGCGTTGTCATTTACAGCGCCTCTGCCGGCGGCGTTTTCAGCGGCGCCATTGACGGCGGCAGCATCGGCGTTTCGACGGCTGCGACCAATGAGGAGGATTCCAATATCGCAGTTAGTGACGGCGCCGGTGTGTTTAAGCTGACGAAGAATTCCGACGGCACCTATTACATCACCTGCGGCGGCAAGTATCTCTATGTCGACAGCAGTGAGCAGATTGACGTGAAGGACAGCCCTGTTTCCGGTACCAAGTGGAAGATCAGCCCGGCTACCGGTTTTGAAGGCTTCACGATCGTCAATGCCGATAATAAGTACAACGGCAAGGACATCTATCTGGAGTACTACAGTGCGATTAAGGCCTGGACCTGCACGACATTGTCCGACATCTATATGTTCAAGTTCTACGCCATTGATGAAAAGCTGGCCGATCCCAACGGCGACGGCTACATCGGCGAGAAGCCCGTTGCAGGCGAGAAGCCCGCCGACGGCGACAAGGTCGTCATCTACAACGACAATGCGGAGATGACCTTCGGACCTCAGTCCGACGACGCCACTGCGCCCAGTATGACCGGCATCAAATCCACCCTGACCAACGGCGAGCTGGATATCGGCAACGGTTCCCTGATCTTTACCGTTCATCAGGATGGCAACTACTATGCCTTTGAAAACAACGGTCAGTACCTGCGTACCTCTCCCAACGAGGTCGTCGACGGCAAGACCAACAACGCCGAGTGCCTCTACATGGCGGCCCTCGACAAGGACTACAGCTGGTGGACCATGGAAGAAGCCACCGGCGGCTATATCCTCTATAATAAGACCGCGAAGTACGGCAGCAACTCCGTCTGCATCGAGTACTTCAGCAACTCCTTCAGCGGCTGGACCTTCAACGGCAGCACCCAGCTCTTCGCCATGCGTTTCTTCAAGGTTGACGACAGCCTGAACCTGGGCTATGTCCTCAACCCGAAGATGACCATTACTGCCAAGGACGCCTATATCGGCCTGGACTATGAGTTCAAGGTCACGCTGGACGAGCTGACCAAGGTCACCTCTCTGCAGATGACCTATGCCACCGATACCGGCGCGGCCAAGAAGGTCGAGCCCTCCTCGGTGGACGGCTACAACTATACCTTCAAGATCGCCAAGTCCGCCCTCGAGGGCAAAAAGACCCTCACCCTCAGCGGCACGGCGACCAACGAATACAGCATCAGCTACAGTGCTGAGGTCAAGGTCGCGATCAAGGACGAACCCATGATCGACGAAGTGACGCCTGCTTCCAACGCCGCCACCGGCAGTGACAAGCGGCCCACCATTTCCGCGACCATCGCCAACTGCGGCACGTCCCCCAAAATCGTCATGACCATCGACGGCACGGAGGTCACGCCCACCGTCAGCGCCAACAAGATCTCCTACCGTCCCGCCACAAATATGCTCGACGGCCGTCATACGGTAGCTCTGGAGATCACCCGCTCCGACGGCAAGAAGGCGGAAATGACCTGGTCCTTCTTCATCGGCGAGGCAGGCTACAGCCTCTACTACGGCCAGTTCCACTCCCACACTGCGGAGTATTCCGACGGTGCCGGCCAGCTGGAGGACGCCTATGAATACGCCATGAAGGCCGACAATGTGGACTTCCTCATTGTTACCGACCACTCCAACTACTTCGACACCACCTCTACCGCTACCACGGACAGCTACTATGATCTGACCGATCTGACCAAGAGCGGCAGTATCACCAAGTGGGAAGAGGCAAAGGCCACTGCCGCCGAGTACAACGCCATCACGGACGATTTCGTCTGCGCCTATGGCTATGAGATGACCTGGTCCGGCGGTCCCGGCCATACCAACACCTTCAATACCTACGGTGTTGTTTCCCGTAACAACAGTGAGCTGAACAACAAGACCAACTATGCCGGTATGCACCGCTACAACGACCTGATGGTCTACGCCGACAAGGGCCTCGACATCGACGGCAATCCTGTGGCTGACGGTGTGCAGACCAAGTATATTGAGGACGCTCCCGTTGTTTCTCAGTTCAACCATCCCGGCACCACCTTCGGCACTTTCGACGATTATGCCGGTTATACGCCCACCCGTGATACCGTCCTGTGCCTGATCGAGGTCGGCAACGGCGAAGGCGCTGTCGGCGGCAGCTCCTACTGGCCCAGCTACTCCGAGTATGACAAGTGTCTGGCCAAGGGCTGGCACGTGGCTCCCACCAACAACCAGGACAACCATAAGGGCAAGTGGGGCAACGCCAACACCTGCCGCGACGTCATCATCACCGATGACTTCACCGAGGCCGGCCTCTACCGTGCAATGTCTGAGCGCCGTGTCTATTCGACGGAAGACAACAACCTGCAGATCTACTACTACCTCAACGGCGAGCTCATGGGTTCCATCATTGATGTGGGCGATACTGAGCCCGACACCGTGACCATCACCGCCAGCATCTCCGATCCCGACGGCGAAAACATTGGCACCATCGAGATCATCGGCGAAAACGGCCTGACACTCCAGAAGTATACCGCTTCCGGCGCCACCTTCGAGCTGGAGAAGGAGATCAGCCACACCGACGCTTACTACTACATCCGCGTCACCCAGGCTGACGGCGACATCGCAGTTACCGCTCCTGTTTGGGTCGGCATCGCAACGCCCATCACCGCTGACATCGACACCGACGCTGCTCTGAGTGTTGTCGGCAGCCAGGAGATCATCACTGCTTCCGTGGACAACGCCGCGGACAACGACTATGAGCTGAACAAGATTGTCTTCTACCTGATTGACTCCACGGGCAAGGAAACTGCCATTAAGACCATTGAGGAGGAGTGCGTCATTGCTGCCGGTGAGTCCAAGGCTGTCGAGTTCAACTACACCCGTACCGTTTCCGGCAACCAGAAGATCAAAGTCATCTTCTACGGCGTCTACAACGACAAGGAATTCAAGTGCCAGGCCACCATGGAGCAGAAGGTCTATAAGGCCGAGGAGCTGGTCAAGGTCGGTGTGGACTACGGCCACGGCAACTTCTATGTTTCCGGCGGCTACTCCGATAACATGGGCAACTTCATCCAGTACTGCGCCGACAACGGCGTCATGGCGGAGTTCATCCAGAAGGGTGAATTTACCTACGACAACCTGAAGCAGTACCGCATGGTCGTCCTGACCGTTCCCTTTGATACCGGCAATCTGTCGCCCAGCGCCTATACGGCGGACGAACTGAAGGCCATCAAGACCTATGCGGAAAAGGGCGGCAACCTGATCGTCTGCACCAAGTCCGACCGTAAGAGCCCCACCGGCGAGCTCAACTGCGCGAATCTGACGAACAGCATCCTGGAGGCGGTCGGCGCCAATGTCCGCGCTGCCGACGGCATCATCGTTGAAAATGACCTTAACGCCAACGAGGCATACCGTATCTACTTCTCCTCCAAGGAGAACTTCAACATGGAGCACCGCTTCGTCAAGGCGGCCTACACCTCCTCCAATGCCTTTGGCACCACCCCGTCTACCAGCAACTCCACCGGCTTCCAGCTCTATAACGCTGCGCCTATCCTTATCAATTCCGGTGCGGAAGATAAAGTAACTGTCCTGGTCAAGGGCTACCAGTCCACCTGGGGCGCCAGCTACACCAAGGACTTTACCGGTTCTTCCTATGTGCCCCAGTATTCCGGCGACACTGTCACTGCGGAAATGGGCAATGTCAACATCATGACCTATGAGGAACTGTCTGGCGGCGGCTGGCTGGTCACCTCCGGCTGCACCTTCTTCTCCAACTACGACATCAAGGACGACACGGACTATGTCAACAAGTTCATCGTGCGTAACATCCTCCGTGAGCTGACCGATGATGGCGTGGCTGAGACCATTACCCCCATCTCCACTGTGAAGAAAGTCACCGTGCCCGCAACGGAGACCGGCGACGAGTACACCATCGAGGGCTATGTCACCTCCAACGCCTCCGCTTATGACCAGGATACCGCCTTCTTCGACTGCATCTATATCCAGGACAAGAAGGGCAACGGCATCAACGCCTTCCCTGTGGCCGGCAACTTTGCCATCGGCATGAACGTCCGCGCCCACGGCGGCGTGACCTACTACTGCGGTGAAGTCGAGCTGAACCTCAGCACCGATTACAACGGCTACTGCGAGGTCATCTCTGACGACGTCTACAAGATCAGCCCGAAGGAAGTGGACTGCGCCACCGCAATGGCCGATTCCTCCATCGGTAACCTGCTCAAGATCAAGGGTATCGTCACCAGCATCCATAAGACCGAGGGTGTCATTGATAAGATTTATGTTCGCGATGCAGCCGGCGAGGCCTGCCTGTTCATCAACGGCTATATCATGAAGAACTATAAGGGCCTGGATAACCTGAAGGTCGGCATGATGATCTCCGGCGTGGGCATCGGCTCCCGCGACGTGGATGAGACCTCCGCCACCAGCGCCATCTTCTCCCGTCTGCGTGTCCGTGACCGCAGCGAGATCAAGATCCTCGACGATCAGATCTACAGTGAGAACCTTTTCACTGATGTGAATGCCGACGATTGGTTCTATGAGTATGTCATGTTCGCCGCTGACCGCGCACTGATGCAGGGTACTTCTCACTCCACCTTCGATCCTGAGGCGACTCTGACCCGTGCCATGGTCGCCATGGTCCTCTACCGCATGGCCGGTGAGGAGAAGCTGTCCGGCGGCCGGAATTTCAGCGACGTGGACGCCACTGCCTGGTATGCTGACGCAGTGAGCTGGGCTTCCGCAGCCGGTGTGGTCGAGGGCTATGAGGACGGCACCTTCCGTCCCAACGGCAAGATCACCCGTCAGGAAATGGCGGTCATGTTGGCAAGATACGCCGAAAAGGTCTCGGGCATTACGCCCAATACCAACGGCAACCTCAACGCCTTCCTCGACGGCAGCACCGTCGCCGACTGGGCGGAAGACGAGATCACCTGGTTCGTCTGTGAGGGCATCATAAACGGCATGGATGGCAGAGTTGTTCCCAACGGAAACGCCACTCGCGCCCAGTTTGCCACCATCATTACACGCTTTGTTCAGAAGTACGTAGAAGTATAAGTCTGCGAACTGAAAGAACTACAAAACGAAACAGCACCGGGCAGCGGAGCAAACCTCCGCTGCCCGGTTTTCCTGCTGTGCCGGGTTGCTTGGCAATATCCCAAGGATACGGAAATAGTATCATTCATCTATTTTACCGCTGTCAAGTTTTTTCTCTTGACAATCAAAAAAAGATGCTATATAATGGACGTGCATTGGGGGTGTCTGTGATGAAACAGGAAACGTTTCAGATGTCGCTGCTCCTCGACTACTACGGCGGACTGCTGACGGAAAAACAGAAATCCTATTTTGACCTTTATTACAACCAGGATCTTTCGCTGGCGGAGATCGCCCAGCAGGAGGGAATTTCACGGCAGGGCGTCCATGACACCATCCTCCGCACGGAGGCCATTTTAAAGGATATGGAGGCGGCAACAGGCTGCGTTGCCAGAGCGCGGACACTTCGCACTGCGCTGCAAAGAATATCCGACGCTGCCGAGAACCTGATGCACCATGAAGATCCCACCGTGCGGGAAAATGCCGCCGGCATTTTGTCCGCTCTTTCGTCCGTAAAGGAGTAAGCTATGGCATTTGAAGGCTTGACTGCGAAACTCAACGCTGCGTTCAAAAAGCTGCGCGGCAAGGGTCGTCTGACTGAGTCCGACATCAAGGAAGCAATGCGGGAAATCCGCCTGGCTCTTTTGGAAGCGGACGTCAGCTATAAGGTTGTCAAGGATTTTATCAAGTCCGTTTCCGAACGTTGCGTCGGCAAGGATGTGCTGGAAAGCCTGACGCCGGCCCAGATGATTGTCAAGATTGTTAACGAAGAGCTGATTGCCCTGATGGGCAGCGAGAATCAGCGCATCACCATCTCACCCAAATCGCCTACCGTGGTCATGCTGGTCGGCCTGCAGGGCGCGGGCAAAACGACCAACGGCGCGAAATTGGCCGGCCTGTTCAAAAAGCAGGGAAAACGTCCCTTGCTGGTGGCCTGCGACATCTACCGTCCTGCTGCGATCAAGCAGTTGGAGGTCGTCGGTGGACAACTGGACATCCCTGTGTTCCAGATGGGACAGGAAGACCCGGTGAAAATCGCCAAGGCGGCCATCCGCCACGCGCAGCAGCACGGCAATGACATGGTGTTTCTGGATACTGCCGGCCGTCTGCACGTGGACGAGGCGCTGATGAACGAACTGAAAGCCATCAAGGCCGAGGTGGAGCCCAGTGAGATCCTCCTGGTCGTGGACGCCATGACCGGTCAGGACGCGGTGAACGCCGCCCAGTCCTTCAATGAATGGCTGAATATCGACGGTGTGATGCTGACCAAGCTGGATGGCGACGCCCGCGGCGGCGCGGCACTGTCCGTCAAGGCCGTTACGGGTAAGCCTATCAAGTTTATCGGCACCGGCGAAAAGCTGGACATGATCGAGCCCTTCCATCCTGAGCGGATGGCCTCGAGAATTCTGGGCATGGGCGATGTACTGACCCTCATTGAGAAGGCGGAGCAGGCCTTGGATCAGAAAAAGGCTGCTGAACTGGAGCAGAAAATGCGTCAGAACAAATTCACTCTGGCGGATTTTTACGACCAGCTTCTGCAGATCAAGTCCATGGGTTCCATGCAGGACCTGCTGGGCATGATTCCCGGCATGGGCTCCCTGAAAAATGTCCAGGTGGATGAAAAAGCCACCGTCCGTATTGAGGCGATCATCCAATCCATGACGCCCTACGAGCGCGAGAATCCGGGCTGCCTCAATTCCTCCCGCAAGCGCCGCATCGCTCTGGGCTGCGGTCAGAAGGTGGAGGACATCAATCGTCTGCTCAAGCAGTTTGAGCAGATGCAGCAGCTTATGAAGCAGATGAACGGCAAGGGGAAAAAACGCAAAATGTTCGGAAAAATGGGCGGCTTCCCCGGTATGCCCGGTATGTGATCATTAAACCAAAAAGGTTTGAGGATATAAAAAAATATGGGATGCAAATCCCGATGATTCTATTGGAGGTAAACCATGGTTAAAATCAGACTGAGAAGAATGGGCGCGAAGAAGGCACCCTACTACCGCATCGTTGTCGCAGATTCCCGCAGCCCCCGCGACGGTCGCTGCATCGAGGAGATCGGCAGCTACGATCCCCTGACCGAGCCGGCCACCATTACCGTTGATGCCGAGAAGGCCCAGCAGTGGATCAAGAACGGCGCACAGCCGACCGACACCGTAAAGGCTCTCCTGAAAAAGGCGAACGTCCTTTAATCGGGAAGGAGCTTACGATGAAGGAACTCTTGCTCTACGTGGCAAAACAGCTTGTCGATCATCCCGAGGCGGTCACGGTCACAGAGAGAGAGGACGCTGGCGCTACGGTCCTGGAGCTGCGTGTTGCCCCTGAAGACATGGGCAAGGTCATCGGCCGCCAGGGACGCATTGCCAAGGAGATCCGCACCGTTATCAAGACTGTCGCCCAGCGCGACGGCAAGCGTGTCACTGTCGACATTGTCGACTGATACTGATTCCTGATGAAATCTTTCATCGGAAATCCCGTGTGCTCTGCACACTCACATCGTGCTGACGCATACTGTGCCGTCTCATGCAGAATCTGATAAAAAGCTTATCGGATTCTGGTATGACAGGAAAAGGCGCGTTGCAAAGGGAAAGGGTGAGACCTGCGCCTGTGAGATCCTGTGCGATCTGCAGGGCGAGTTTTACCTTGACCGGCTTTGCGGCGCGCCTTTCTCGATAACAACATTACCCACGCCCGTAGGCATAGGCCCGGGATAAAAGACATATCTGGAGGAACAGTCATGAAACATGGCAGCTGGAGACAGCTTGTAAAAATCTTTTTCGGCGTTTGTCTGATCCTGATCAGCGGAGGCATTTTGCTGGTCAATCTGTTTGTGCTTGACACAGGCTTCGACGCGGCCCTGGGTGTGCTGGATCTTTTCCTGTTCCTCATTGGTCTGATGCTGGTGGTGTTCGCCGCCGCTGAACTGCCGAAAGAAGAATGATCTTCCGTATTCTGGACAGCCGGGAGGTATCAGAGGAACAGCTTTCTCTGTGGCTTTCGGAGATGGAGCCGGAAAAACGGGAGAAGACCGCCGCCATGGTGGGCGAGGCAAAACCTGCCCGCGTCTGCGCCGACCATTTGGCGCGGACTATGGTAAAAGTGGTTAGCGGGGCGAAAGAGGTGCGTTTTGCCTGTGACCGCCTGGGAAAGCCCTATGCCGTGGACCTGCCGTTGCAATTCAACCTCTCCCATTCCGGGCCTTATGCGCTGTGCGCTGTGTCGGCGCATCCCGTTGGCGCAGATATTCAGGTGCTGCGTCCTGTGAAGGATGCCCTGATCCGGCGGGTCTGCTCGCCGGAAGAACTGGCTTATCTCTGCGCACAGGCGGATCGTTCCTTGCAGACTGCACGATTTATCCAGCTCTGGACGGTGAAAGAGGCCCTGCTCAAATGCGACGGTACCGGCATCCGCAGGGAACTGCGGACTGTGAACACCGTTACTGACGGAAACCTGTCCGTGCCCGGTTATGGACTGTATACCCGGCTGTGTGAGAACTACGCTTTTTCCGTGATATATGAAGAATAACAGCGGCGCCCGTGTAAGGCGCCGCTGTTATTCTGTCTTTTTATCTGTCGTTAAAATTAACGACCTTTTCAAATTTTTCCGCCACCAGGCTGGCGCCTCCGATGAGGCCCCCGTCGATCTCCGGCTGGCTCATAAGCTCATTGGCGTTTTTGTCGTTCATACTGCCGCCGTAGAGGATACGGACGTTCTCCGCCGCATAACCGAACAGCTCCTTGACAGCGCCGCGAATGGCGGCAATAGTCCGGTTGGCATCGGCAGCTGTGGCGGTCATACCGGTGCCGATGGCCCAGACCGGCTCATAGGCGATGACGCAGTCGGTGATGTCCGCCGTGGAAACGCCGTGCAGCGCCGCCTTGGTCTGCAGACAGACCACCTCGTTGGTGATGCCCGTCTGCTTCTGCTCCAGGCTCTCACCGACACAGATAATGGGCTTCAGCCCGTTTTCCAGCACCTTAAGGACTTTCTTATTGACGGTCTCGTCGGTCTCGCCGAAATACTGCCGGCGCTCCGAGTGGCCGAGAATAACGTATTCCACGCCCAACTCCTTCAGGCTGGCACAGTTGGCCTCGCCGGTGAAAGCACCCTTGTCCTCAAAATGGACGTTCTGCGCGCCCAGATGCAGCTCAGTACCCTTGACCTGGGCGGCTGCCGCGAATAAACTCACCGTCATGGGGCAGACGACGATCTCCACATTGGACTTCGGTTGGATGGTCTTCAACTGCTGGATCAGGGCGACGGTCTCCGCAGGCGTCTTGTTCATCTTCCAGTTACCTGCGATCATGGGTCTTCTCATACCACAGCCCTCAGATCAATAGAGATTCTTGCGGATTTCCACGTTACCCGTCGGGCACTGATTCTTGCAGTTGCCGCAGTTGATGCACTTGTGCTCGTCGTCCTTGACGCCGGAGACGATCTTGCCCGTGGAGCTGGCGCCGATACGGTTGGCACCGGCGTTGATCATGTTGACAGCGTCGGTGTAGGTACGAACGCCGCCGGAGGCCTTCACGCCCATGTCGGGGCCGACGGTCTCACGCATCAGGCGGACATCTTCCACAGTCGCGCCGCCGGTGGAGAAGCCGGTGGAGGTCTTGACGAAGTGGGCACCGGCCAGCTTGGCCACGGTGCAGGCCTTGACCTTTTCCTCATCGGTCAGCAGGCAGCATTCGATGATGACCTTGACCTGTGCGCGGCCCTTGACGGCATTGACGACGCCCTCGATGTCGCGCTTGACCAGCATCCAGTCGCCGGACTTGACGGCACCGATATTGATGACCATGTCGATCTCCTTGGCACCCTTGGTAGCGGCGTCGGAGGCCTCAAAAGCCTTGGTTTCCGGCGTGCAGGCGCCGAGAGGGAAGGCAATGACACAGCAGGGCGTCACACCGCTGCCCTCGAGCTGCTGGGCCACGTACTGGATATAAGACGGATTGACGCAGACGCTGGCGGTGTGGTACTTTTTGGCCTCATCACAGATCTTACGGATGTCCGTAAGGCTGGCTTCCGGCTTCAGATAGGTGTGGTCGATATATTTTGCCATGTCGGCAGCGTTGTTGCCGGCGGCAGCAGGCGCGGAGACGTTTGCGCCGTATTTGGAGCAGATCTCCTCCGTGACCTGGCGGATAATTTCATTGATATCCATGGTTGTTTCCTTTCCGTATTACTTTCTTGCCTCTTCGGCGATTTTTGCCGTGGCCGTCAGGCCGAGACGGGTGGCGCCTGCTGCCAGCAGACTTTCCGCCTGGGCCAGGGTTTTGATGCCGCCGTCGATCTTAATGCCCACATTCCTGCCGAGAATGTCGTAGGCGAGGCGGACATCCTCCACCCGTGCGCCGTGGCCGCTGAGCATATTCTGGATCTTCACAAAATCCACGCCGCTGCTGCGGAGCATGGTCAGAACGGCCCGCTTCTCGTCGGCGGTGAAAAGGGCGTGCTCAAAAACGGCTTTGAGCTTGGCCTTGCCGCAGGCAAAGCGCACCAGCTCCTCCAATTCCCGCTGGGCAACGTCCAGCCGGCCGGACTTGATGGCCAGGACGTTGATGGCAACGTCGATCTCCGTCGCGCCGTTGGCCATACATTCCCGCAGCTCGGCCAGTTTTGCCGCCTGGGACATACAGCCGTGGGGGAAACCAATGGCGGTGCCTACGGCCACGGGACTGCCCAACAGAGCCTCCCGCGCCGCCGGGACATAGTAGGGCGCGACACAGACCGCTGCCACGGAATACTTCCGCGCCACGGCACATTCGGCCTTGATCTTGTCCAGCGTGGTGTCAGAATTCAGCAGAGAATGTTCCAGATGGGCCACCACGTCCGCGCCTGTCACCAGTCCGGCGCAGGGCGCAGGGGCGGCATCCATGTGGAAATAGGCCAGGACCTGACGCTCCACTTCTTTTCTGATTGCTTCTACATCCATGCTAATGATACTCCCTTACTTCGCCGTCGATGGTCAGGTGGTCGATGACGCCGCAGATGGTAAGGTCGGCAATGCACTGGCGGCCCAGAAACATATTTGCCGCGCCGCCGTCCACATTGACGATGACCGTATCACCGACGCCGGCGTCCGCCACATCGAAGGCGATGGCCTGATTGCCGGTCATCTTGCCGTCGTCATCGAGATAGTCAATGATCATCAGCTTCTGACCGTAGTAGCCCGCATCCTTGACGGTGGAGACGACGTTTCCGACGACTCTTGCCAGCTTCATCCCATTTTCGGGAGGATGCCCTCCACGTCGTCATGGGGAGAGGGGATCACGTGGCAGCCGTAAAGCTCGCCAACGCGCTTTGCAGCGGTAGCGCCTGCGTCGACGGCGGCCTTGACAGCGCCCACGTCGCCGCGAACCATAACGGTGACCAGACCGGAGCCGATCTGCTCCTTGCCGATGAGATGAACGTCAGCCGCCTTGACCATGGCGTCGGCTGCTTCGACAGAGCCGATGAGGCCGCGGGTCTCGACCATTCCCAGTGCTAATTTCATTCTTTATTCCTCCAAATCAGATTTTAGTTGTACGTTATAAGAGTCGATAAAGCCTACGATGGCGGAATCCGCCGGGGTTCGCTTGGTGCGGAACATCCGTCCGGCCTCCTTGGAGCCGATCATGTAGACAAAATCGCCTTTTCCGGCCTGCCGGGTGGAGTCCGCCGCAACGATCATTTTAGTTTTTTTGCCTTTTTCAATGAGCTGCACCACCAGAAGCGGGATATTTTCCAGGTTGGGCTCCTTGACGGTGGCAACTACCGTTCCGACGACCTCACCGATATACATGGCTTAGCCGATGGTGGGCAGGATGCCCTCCACGTCGTCGTGGGGAGAGGGGATCACGTGGCAGCCGTAGAGCTCGCCGACGCGCTTTGCGGCGGTAGCGCCTGCGTCAACAGCGGCCTTAACAGCGCCGACGTCGCCGCGAACCATGACGGTGACCAGGCCGGAACCGATCTGGGTCTTGCCGATGAGGTGGACGTTTGCAGCCTTGACCATAGCGTCGGCAGCTTCAATGGCGCCGATGAGGCCGCGGGTCTCAATCATACCAAGTGCTAATTTCATTGTAACAATCTCCTTTGAAAAATTTGTCGGGGCTTAGCCGATGGTGGGCAGAATGCCCTCCACGTCGTTGTGGGGAGAGGGAATCACGTGGCAACCGTAGAGCTCGCCGACGCGCTTTGCGGCGGTAGCGCCTGCGTCAACAGCGGCCT
>CAMFZO010000011.1 GCA_946006895.1 uncultured Clostridia bacterium
AAGCACGATGTGAGTGTGCGCAGCACACGGGATTCTTGATGAAACTTTTTCATCAGGAATCAGTATCAGGCGACAGCAATGAATAAAAATCCGCTGCGATAGCGGGTGCAAAAACAGACAGCGATACAGAAAAGCCGGTCCCCGTAAGGACCGGCTTTTGTAGCCTTGCGGTTATTTCGCGTATTCCGTGGCCTTGGTCTCGCGGATAACGTTGACCTTGATCTGTCCGGGATACTCCAGCTCGGACTCGATCTTGTGGGCCAGTTCCCGGGCCAGGATGACCATATTGTCCTCGGAAACCTCCTCGGGCTTGACCATGATACGGACCTCGCGGCCTGCCTGGATGGCAAAGGATTTCTCGACTCCGGGGTAAGAGCCGGTGAGCTCCTCCAGCTTTTCCAGACGGCGGATATAATTCTCCACATTCTCGCGGCGGGCACCGGGACGTGCGGCGGAGATGGCGTCGGCAGCCTGGACCAGGCAGGCGATGACCGTCCGCGGCTCCACGTCGTTGTGGTGGGCCTCAATGGCGTGGATAACGTCGGGAGATTCGTTGTATTTGCGGGCAAGCTCCACGCCCAACTGGACATGGCTGCCCTCCATCTCGTGGTCAACGGACTTGCCCAGGTCATGCAGCAGGCCGGCGCGTTTGGCCAGCGCCACATCCACGCCCAGTTCCGATGCCAGCAGGCCGGAAATGTGCGCCACCTCGATGGAATGATTCAGGACGTTCTGGCCGTAAGAGGTACGGTACTTCTGGCGGCCCAGGAGCTTGATCAGCTCGGGATGCAGGTTGTTGATGCCTGTCTCGAAGGTAGCCCGTTCGCCCTCCTGCTTGATGACGCGGTCCACCTCCTTGCGGGATTTTTCCACCAGGTCCTCGATGCGGGTGGGATGGATGCGTCCGTCAGCGATGAGTTTTTCCAGCGCGAGACGGGCGACCTCGCGGCGCACCGGGTCAAAGGACGAAACGGTGATGGCCTCCGGCGTGTCGTCGATGATCAGATCGACGCCGGTGATGGATTCCAGGGTGCGGATGTTGCGGCCCTCACGGCCGATGATGCGGCCCTTCATCTCGTCATTGGGCAGCGGCACCACCGAGACCGTCGCCTCGGCGGCATGGTCGGCGGCGCAGCGCTGGATGGCGATGGAGATAATCTCCCGTGCCATGGTGTCGGCGTTTTCCTTGGTCTGGGCCTCGATCTCCTTGATCTTCAGTGCGGCCTCGTGACGGCAATCGTTTTCCAGGCTCTGCAGGAGCTGGTGCTTGGCCTCCTCCTGGGTCAGGCCGGAGATCTTTTCCAGCATTTCCAACTGGCTTTTCTTAATGAGGTTGACCTCCTCCTGGGTGGCGGCGACGGCTGCCTGACGCTTGTGCAGGTCCTCCTCCTTGCGCTCGAAGGCGTCCATTTTCTTATCCAGGGACTCTTCCTTCTGCTGCAGCCGGCGCTCCTGCTTCTGCAGGTCGGCGCGGCGTTCCTTGACTTCTTTTTCGTATTCGGTACGGTTTTTATGAATTTCTTCCTTGGCTTCCACCAGCATCTCGCGTTTCTTGTTCTCGCCGCCCTTGATGGCTTCGTTGATGATCCGCGTCGCCTCGGCCTCGGCGCTCTGGATCTCGCGCTCGGCCACCTTTTTACGGTAGGTCACGCCAATAAAGAAGAATAACAGTGCAGTAACGACTATAATGATAGCCCAAATGTACCATTCCATATCCCGTGAATACACCTCCTGTTACAAAAAAATTGGGTCGTGTGGGAGCTTTTCGGCGCTCCCGAACCGGCATAACAGCCGGGAAGAAAAAGCAACGTCTGTCCGCGCTGCCCCAAAGCGCGGAAAGCGCATACCAATCCTACGCCCCGGCAACATTTGACCGGGGATCCCGTGCGCTACGCGCACTTGCAGCCTGCCGCAGGCACACTGCACCGTATCATGCCGAATCTCACAAATAGCCCTGGGGCTTTTTATGAAATTAGCATAATCCACCGTTTATTGTACTGTCCAGACGGACGATTGTCAAGGAATTTTTACATAATTATGTCTACTGTCCTGTGCTGTGCTGCAGTTGGGAGAGAAAAAGCGACCGCATCCATCGGGTAACGTGACCGTACCTTTTGAACGCGATCGCTTGCTTTTTTGAAAAACACCGGGGTATCAACGCTGATCGAGGGGGATATACTCCTTATGGCGGATGAGCGGCTTATAGGCAGGGCGGTAAATGCGGCCGCCGGTGAGGACCTCCTCCATGCGGTGGGCGCACCAGCCGGTGATACGCGCCACGGCGAACAGGGCGGTAAACAGGTCCTGCGGAATATCCAGCATCTGATAAATCAGGCCGGAATACATATCCACATTGGCGCACATGACCTTTTCATTGCCCGTCACCTCGGCAAAAACGCCGGGTGTGACCCGCTCGATGGCCTCCATAAGCTCCAGCTCGTCAAGCATATTCTTTTGCTCCGCCAGCTTTCGGGCACCCTTTTTCAGGATCACCGTCCGCGGGTCGGAAAGGGTGTAGACGGCATGACCCATGCCGTAGACCAGGCCCGTATGGTCGCTGACCTCGCCGCGCAGGATGCGCCTGACGTAGGCAGCCACTTCCCCGTCGTCGGTCCAGTCGCGGACGTTGGCCTTAATCTCCTCAAACTGCCGCAGGACCTGGCGGTTGGCGCCGCCGTGCTTCGGGCCCTTGAGGGAGCCGACCGCCGCCGCGATGGCGGAATAGGTGTCGGTGCCCGTTGAGGAAACGCAGCGGCAGGAGAAGGTGGAGTTGTTGCCGCCGCCGTGTTCCGCGTGGCAGACCAGGCACAGGTCCAGCACCCGCGCCTCCTCCTGGGTATAGCTCTTGTCCGGGCGGATCATGCGGAGGAAGTTCTCCGCCGCCGACAGGGTCGGCTCCGGGCGGTGGAGGTAGAGGCTGTCATTTTCAAAATAATGGCGCTTGACCACGTAGGCGTAGGCCGCCATGATGGGGAACCGCGCCACCAGCTCGATGGACTGGCGCATCATGTTTTCCACGCTCAGATCATCGGGCGTGGGGTCGTAGGTATACAGGGACAGCACCGAACGGCCCAGCTTGTTCATGATGTCGCGGCAGGGGTTCTTGAGGATCGTGTCCTCAGTGAAGTTCTCCGGCAGTGCCGTGCTGTCATCCAGGAGGGAGCGGAACATCTCATACTGCTCCCGGTTGGGCAGGTGCCCGAACAGCAGCAGGTAGGCTACCTCCGTGAAGCCGAAGCGGTCCTCGCTGACATAGGCGTTCACCAGATCCGACAGGTCATAGCCGCGGTAGATCAGTCTGCCCTCCATGGGCTCCCGTTCGCCGTCCACCACGCGGTAGCCCAGAACGTTGCCGATCTTGGTGCAGCCGACCATAACGCCGGTGCCGTCATCGTTGCGCAGGCCGCGGTGGATGCTGCTGTTGCTGCGCGCTTCCTGTGCCAGGCTGTTATGAATCTTGTAATCCGCGCATAGATTGTGAAGGTAGTCCGCAAAGGTTGCCGACGGTACTGCCAGCTCTGCCATAATATCACCCCATCGGTAAATTTGCATTATTATACCAAAAATTCACCCATCCGTCAAGAAAAACTGCCCTTATTCAAGGAGGAACTTATGAAACGCTTCTTTTTCTGTCTGTTTTGCGTCATCGCCCTGTGCTGTACGCCTTTTCTGCTCTTCCCAGAGGGGTCTGCCGCTCCCTTTTGGAAAGACATTATGTCAACCAAATCCGTGATCCCGTCGGACTCCGCTCAGGAAGCGGAAGCAGGCGTTCAGGACGTGGAGGCAACAGAGCCGACAGGGCTGCAAGCTGTCAGCCAGCCCTTTGACAGCGAAGTAGCTCTGCGGGTCCTTGTGGGCGGTGAGGTGACGGAAATGACTGTCTCGGACTATTTGGCGGGGACCCTGGCGGCGGAAATGCCGTCGGACTTTCCCATGGAGGCACTGAAGGCCCAGGCCGTCGCCTCCCGGACCTTTGCCCTGAAGCAGGCGGAGGCGGGAAAGCACACGAACGCCGACGTCTGCACCGACTCGGCCTGCTGTCAGGGCTGGACGTCGGAGGTAAGCGCCGAGGCTATGGCGCGGTTTTCTCAGGCGGTGGCGGAAACGGACGGGCTGGTGGTGACCTACGGCGACAGCCTCATTGACGCCACCTTCTTCTCCTGCTCCGGCGGCAGAACAGAGGCGGCAGTGGCGGTCTGGGGCAGCGACATCCCCTATCTGCAGTCGGTGGAAAGCCCCGGTGAGGAGGACGCGCCCCGCTATCAGGAAACAGTCGTCCTGAACGCGGACTATTTTGCCGACCTCCTGCGTGAGGTCTACCCGGAAATGAATCTCTCAGGGCCGCCCCGCGCCTGGTTCGGCCCCTTCACCCGGACGGATGGCGGCGGCATCGACACGGTGTTCATCGGCGGCGTCTGTGTAGAGGGCACGGCTCTGAGACATCTGTTTTCCCTCCGTTCAACGGACATCGACATCAGTGTGACGGAGGACAGCGTCCGGATCACCACCACAGGCTTCGGCCACCGGGTGGGCATGAGCCAGTACGGGGCGCGAGCCATGGCAGAGGACAGTGCGGATTTTGAAGAGATCCTGCTGCATTACTATTCGGGAACGGAAATAAAAAAACTGCTCTGCCAATCGGCAGAGCAGTGATGATTTATCTTCAGGCTGCAGTATAGAGCATGGAGACAAAGAGTGTCAGCAGAACGAAAGCAGCGGCGACCCACTTGGTGATACGAGCCAGCTTGGCGTCCAGGGTAGCAGCCTTGTTCTTGCCCATGTAGGTGTCGGAAGAGCCGCCGGTCAGCGCGCTCATGCCGCCCTCCTTGCCGTTCTGAAACAGGACGATGACGGTCAGAGCGACGCAGGAGATGATCTGCATGATCAGAAGAATGATTTTCAAAGTATCCATTGTTACCTCCAAATTTGACCGCACTTACGGCAGGCGGCGCGCCGGGATGCAGTTCTTACGAACGAATATTTCCACAGTAATGATGATAATACCACAAAACCCCGATGATTTCAAGCACTATTTTGGAAAAATCAATTATTTTGTCGCCCAATTACCGGTGGCCTTGCAGGTCAGGTAGGCGTTGATGAAGCCGTCGATGTCGCCGTCCATGACCGCGTTGA
Organism: uncultured Clostridia bacterium; assembly: GCA_946006895.1. Taxonomy (GTDB): domain Bacteria; phylum Bacillota; class Clostridia; order Oscillospirales; family Oscillospiraceae; genus JAZOXB01. The sequence goes on from CAMFZO010000011.1 coordinate 5,134, forward strand.
TATTGGTGCTCTCATAGCCCGTGCGGGTGTCCTTTGCCAGGGTGTAGGGCATGAAGACGTAGGAACGGATCTGGCTGCCCCATTCGATCTTTTGCTGGACGCCCTTGATGTCGGAGATCTTTTCCAGGTGCTCCCGCTCCTTGATCTCGATGAGCTTGGAGCGCAGCATCCGCATACAGGTCTCGCGGTTCTGGAACTGGTCACGCTGGGTCTGACAGGAGACCACGATGCCCGTAGGCTTGTGGATCAGACGGACCGCAGAGGAGGTCTTGTTGATGTGCTGGCCGCCTGCGCCGGAGGAGCGGTAGACCTGCATCTCAATATCCTCCGGGCGGATCTCCACCTCCACATCGTCGGTAATCTCCGGGATGACCTCCACGGCAGAGAAGGAGGTGTGGCGGCGTCCGGCGGCGTCAAAGGGAGAAATGCGCACCAGACGGTGGACGCCGGCCTCCCCCTTGAGGAAGCCGAAGGCGTTCTCCCCCTCGATCATAATGTCGGCGGATTTCAGGCCGGCCTCGTCGCCGTCCAGATAGTCTAGGATCTTATAGGTGTAGCCATGAGCCTCGGCCCAACGGGTATACATACGGTAGAGCATATAGCACCAGTCCTGGGCCTCGGTACCGCCGGCGCCCGCGTGGAAGGACAGCAGGGCGTTGTTGCCGTCGTACTCGCCCGTCAGCAGGGTCTCCAGCCGTGCCTCCTCCATGGATGCCTCCAGGTGCTGATAGCCCTCGGTCAGCTCAGAGAGCATGGAGTCGTCATTTTCCTCCAGGGCCATTTCGCAGATGGTCATCAAATCATCCCAGGCGGCACACATAGCCTGGAATTTGTCCCGCTTGACCTCCAGGGTCTTGGTACGCATGACGGCCTTTTGGGACCGGGCGGGATCGTCCCAGAAACCGGGCGACTCCGCCATGGCGTGGAGCCGTTCCAGCTCGTCCAGGAGGCTCTGGGGCAGAAATGCCTCCCGCAGCTCCTCCAGCTTGGGCTTCAGATCATTCAGTTTTACCTTATACTCTTCAAATTCGATCATGATGCTTGCTCCGTTACAAAGATTTCCTGATATAGTATAACCGAATTTGTGCTTTCTGTAAAGGGGCAAAAGTGATTCTTCCGCGTCAATGGCCCATCAAAGCACGGCCCGGGTAGAAAAGAGCGGCGTGGCTCCTTTGAGCCACGCCGCTGAATTCAGTTTACAGACAGGGTCTTATGCCTCGGGAGCGGGTTCCTCAGCGGGAAGCGCCTTGAAGATGCACAGGACCTTTGCCGCTTGGCCGCGCAGGCAGTCGCCGTCCGGCTCGAAGGTGGTCGGGGTCATGCCGTTGACGATCTCCTTGTCCTCTGCCCAGGCAATGGCGTTGGAGTACCACTTGCCTTCCGCCACGTCGGTGAAGGTAGCAGCTTCCTCAACCTCGGGCTCGCCAACTGCACGGTAGAGCATGGTGACGAGCTGGGCACGGGTGACCTTGCCTTCCGGCTCGAAGGTGGTCGGAGTCATGCCGTTGACGATCTTCTCATCCTCAGCCCAGGCAACAGCGTCGGCATACCAGGCGTCTTCCTTCACGTCGGTGAAGGTGGCAGGCTCCTTGACCTCAGGCTCACCGGCCATACGGTAGAGCAGCATTGCGGTCTGAGCGCGGGTCAGAGTGCCTTCCGGCTCGAAGGTGGTCGGGGTCATGCCCTTGATGATGCCATCCTCTGCCATGGCCATGACGTACTCATAGTACCATGCGCCTTCCTTGACATCGGTAAAGGTGGGAGCGGTGATGACCTTGATACGGCCCTCGCCCTTGGGGTTGGCATAGATGGAGTCGGCCTTCACCTCGCCCTTGAGGGTACCCGTGATGTACTTGATGAGGACTTCGTTGTCAATCGCAACTTCCTGAGCAAGAACCTTTGCGCCCTTGAACATGGTGTAGCCGTCGCCGCCGGAGAGCAGCATATAGTTGTGGCCGCCGAGGGTGTAGGTCTTCTTAACATCCAGAGGCTCGCCGCCGATCTTGACGTCGGTAACTCTGTGCTCGCCCTCGAGCTTGACAAATGCCTTGGTCTCATCCAGAACGACCGGGCTCTTGATGTAGGAGTTGATGGTGTACTCGATGCCGGAGACCTGCAGGAAGCCGCCGGACTCACCGGGATAGGAAGCAGCGCCCAGCTCAAGGGCCTGCCAGATCTGCTCGCCGGTCACTTCGATCTTGCAAGCGGTGTTGCCGAAGGGATGCACGGAGATGATGTTGCCGTAGGTGATGTCGCCCTTGGCGATGTCAGCGCGAACGCCGCCGCCGTTGACGAAAGCAACGTCGGTCTTGAGCAGATCACGGTATGCATCGGCGCAGAGGTCGCCGAGGTTGGTCTCAGCGTTGCGGACTGCACGTTTGCCGGTATCGGGATCCTTCGTCGTCAGATCGACCTCAGTCTTGGCAACAACAGTGTTGCTGACCTTTTCGACCTCAGCCTTGACAACAGCCACAGCCTCCGCGACCTTTGCATCATAAGGTGCAGTACCGGAAACAACAGGAATCAGTTCCGCAGAGATCTTGCCGTCCTTGTCAATAACCAGTCTGCCGACATTTGCCAGCTTGGTGCCGGTCTGAGCGACAACGACTTCCTTGCCGTCCTTGTTCTTCTCAGTCTTGGAGAACGTGCTGTGGGAGTGGCCGTCGATCAAAGCATCGATGCCGGTGGTATTCTTAATAACAGAGGAAGAGGTCCAGGGCTCAGACTGCTCGTCAATGCCCAGGTGGCCGACGGCGATGACGTAATCAGCGCCTGCAGCCTTTGCCGCGTCAACATTGTCCTGCACAACCTTATACAGCTTTTCGCCGGAGGTGTCGTTGCAGAAGTCATAGATCCATTCGCCCTTCTCATTCTGGAAGAAGGTAGGCGTGGACTTCACCAGGGTTTCCGGAGTGGTAATGCCGACCAAAGCAACCTTCTTGCCTTCCACCTCAAAGATCTTATAGCCATCCAGAACGGCCTTATCTGCGGTCTTGTCCCAGATATTTGCGGAAACGTACGGAGTGTTCTCACCCTTTACGATTTCGAGGAAGCGGTCAAAGCCGTAGTCAAATTCGTGGTTGCCGGGAACGGCGAGGTCATAGCCAACCGCATTCATCAGGTCGACCATGCACTGGCCATCGGTCAGCGTGGTTGCAACAGAACCCTGAATGTTATCGCCGGCGTCAACGATGAGATCGCCGTACTTCATGATTTCAGTGGCATACGCATAGTTTTCATATGCGCCGTGAACGTCGTTGGTGAAGAAGATTTCGATTGCATCCTCGGAGCCGTTAACCAGCTTCCAGGTGGAGGTGATCTTCGGAGTAATGCCAGCGCCGTCCTTGCTCTGCTCCTCGATATAACGGGTCAGCAGGGTACGGGCCTGACCTTCGTCCTCGCCCTGGATCATATCGAACTGGGTGGAGTAGATGATACGGTCGGGATCGTTTGCCACGAAGTCGCAGCCATGCTCATTGAGCCACTTGACATAGTTGCCGCCGCCGTTATAACGGTAGTTGTTGAGAACGACCGTGAATTCGTCGTCCGCCTGAACTTCCTTTTCCTTGTAGGTGATGTTCTTTACACGGGCGCCGATGGGTGCGGTGTAGTCGATTTCATAGTAGAAGCCATCACCGTAGATGACATCATAATAGGTCAGATCGCCTTCGCTGACGGTGGGGTTGCCTTCTCCGTCAATCTGGATCTTGGTAGCGGCAAATTCCAGCCACTGATGGATCTCCTCGCCGGACATTTTGATCTGATAGAACCAGTTTTCAAAACGGTACAGGCCAAACATATCGCCCAGGTAGATATCACCGGTAGAGATCAGGTTTGCCTTGCTGCCGGAGGTCAGCGGAGCGGAAATGGAAAGCTGTGCCATGGTATCGTCCGTCTTGTCGTCGGGCGTGTTTTCGCGGGTGCGGTCATATGCACCCCAGAGCTGGACGGTATTGATCAGATCCATAAATGCCGAAGGCGCAGTGCCCAGATTGCTTGCCGGATAATCGCCCTTGGACTGGCCGATGACATCCAGCATATAGTCATTCCAGGTGGCATCTTCATACGGCTTCAGAACACTTGCGAGATCCTCGTCAATTTTGTAGTTCTCCATATTGACGTTTTCGGCCTTCAGCTCATAGGTCTTGTCGGTCTTATTGTAGGTAACCTTGACCTGAGAGATGGCGCGTGCCTTGGTATAGGGCTGGAGGATGGGAACGGTCTTGCCGTCCTTGTTGGCGACCTCCGTCACCTGATTACCATGCTCATGGCCCGAGAAGACACAGGCAATGCTGTTCGTCTGCTGCACAAGACGCTCCATGAAGTCCGCGCCTTCGTCCGAGCCGATGCCGCTGTGGGCCATGACGACGATCATGTCCGCCTTTTTGAGCATTTCCGGCTCATAGTGCTTATAGGTCTCGATAATATCGGCAAAATAGATGCCTTCCCAGTTTGCGGGAATATCCCACTTCGGAACATTGGGGTTACCAAAGCCGATCACAGCGACCTTAACGCCGCCAAAGTCCTTGATCTGGTAGGGGGCATAGTCATTCCATGTTGCCCAGTCCTTTTCCTTATCGCTGTTGGTCTCAGCCTTCAGGTAGTTTGCCATGCAGACATCCACCGGCTTCTCGGTTTCGGTAGCCGGAGCGGTCAGATCCTTCAACTGCTTGTTGAGGATCTTTAAGCCATAGTTGAACTCATGGTTGCCAACCACCCAAAGATCGTAGCCGATGGTACGGAACGCCTTCATTGCAGGCTGTTCTTCTTCGAGCTTGTTGAATGCGTAGTAGTAGGTCAGCGGTGCGCCCTGAATGGTATCGCCCAAATCAGCAACGTACAGGTTCTCACCATACTCCGCACGCATTTCCTTGATGTAGCTTGAGATGCGTGTCAAGCCACGCTTGTAAGTGCCGCTTTTACTTGCATCAGCCGTGTAGTCGGTTGCATAGATCTGGCCGTGCAAATCCGAAGTTACGAGAAATGCAAAGTCAACTGTGTCGTCTCCTGCGAATACTGCCGGGATCATCGACAGAATCATGCAGAGGACAAGCAGAACCGAGAGAATGCGGGAAACTTTCTTCATCTTCGATACTCTCCTTTGTCAAAAATAGTGTCAATGTGCGGCCGGATTGCCTCACATACATTTATATTATACCGTATTATTTTATTTTGTCCAGTTTTTCCGTTAGATCCATTTCGACTTTTGTACAGATGCACAAATTATGGCGTGTAAATTTGGATGATATCACCGTATGCGGAGAATTGTATGAAGCCCCCGTAAAAAGGGTATTACGGAAGTGTGAATGGGCCGGAATGTATTTCGAGTACGTATAGACAGGCAAACCTGTCCGCCCTTGTTGGAAGCAGTGAACAGTGAACGGTGAATAATGAATAATGAATAATGAATAATGAATAGTGAATAGTGAATGACGGAGGTGTCTGCTTCGCAGACGAATGGAAATAACGGCGCGCCCAGTGGTCGCGCCCTACGACATCGTTCACTATTACTATATAAAAATACCCTCTGCGGCAGTCAGTTTTCCGCAGAGGGTGTTTTTATTTGCTCCCGGCGCAGGGCGGAAACGGGTCCCGCCCTGCGCTTGGAAAGAGGTTTGAATTACCCGGCGTCCTTCATCTGATCGCACTCGTAGGAGCCGCCCAGGAAGCGCATGATCATGGTGGCAAATTCCGCACGGGTGGCGTTGGCAGTGGGCTTCAGGTTGCCGTTGTCGCCGGCGAGGATGCCAGCCTCGACAGCCCAATTCATGGCGTCGAGGGCGTAGCCGGAGATGCTCTCCGCATCCTCAAAGCCGGACAGGTCAGCCTTTGCCGCGGGCTTGCCGGCATAGCGCCACAGGATGGTGGCCAGCTGCTCACGGGTCACGTCGTCGTTGGGCGCGAACTTGTCAGCCGCCACGCCGGTGACGACCCCATTCTCCTGTGCCCATGCAACGGCATCGAAGTACCACTGGCCTTCGGCAACATCGGTGAAGGTGGAAGGAGCGGTGACCTCGGGCTCGCCGGCTTCACGGTACAGAACCGTGACGACCATGGCGCGGGTCATGGCGCCGTCCGGATCGAACTTGGTGTCGGCTACGCCATCCATCAAACCGTTGGCAACGGCGAAGTCGATGGCTTCGTGATACCAGATCTTGCCGCAGTCATCGAAGCTGGTGACATAGCACTTCTGATAGCCCAGAGCGTCGATCTCGGCAGTCTCCACATAGCCGCAGATAGCGCAGGTGCGCTGCTTCTCACCCTTGACGGCGGCAGTTGCGGGCTTGGTGACGACCCAGTCGCCGAAGCTGTGGCCGCTGGCCTTGATGACCTCATCTCTGATCTGGCCGCAGTTCGCGCAGAGGTAGGTCCGCGTGCCGTCCTCGGTGCAGGTGGCGGGCTTGGAAATTACGCCGGCATCCCAGTCGTGGCCGGTGGCAGCGACGACGGAGCCTTCGGAAACGAGAGCGCCGCAGTCGGTGCAGTAGACGTCGCCGCTGTAGCCTTCGGTCTCGCAGCCGGCAGCGACAGCGTCCTTGACCTCAGTGTGGCTGTGGTTGCACAGCTCGGTGGTGAAGTATTCCAGCTCGAAGGATTCCAGATCGCAGGTGTACATCCAGAGGGTGAACCACTCGCCGGGATAGTAGTCGCCGAAGAGGCCGCTGTAGTAGACCTCGGTGTTGTCCATCAGCTCGAAGGCTTCCGTGTCCTCGTTATAAACCAGAACCATATCCGCAGCGGCGGCACTGGTGATGAGGGTGCCGTTGCCGGCGCCTTCATTGTCCTCGATGTACCACTCGGCGGAAGCGTCGGCCTCGTCGACCAGCGCCAGAGCACCGTCCACGACAGCCAGATACTTGCCGGTCTTGGCGCTGCAGATGGTGTAGGTGTCCTCGGAGGCATGCTCCACGGTGAAACGGACACCCAGATCGTTGGTGTAGAACTCGACGTAGTCATCGCCGATCTCAGCGTCGTCCAGATCAGCAACGACGACCTTCTCCAGGTCAGCGCCCAGGGCATTGGGGTTGTCGGAATCGTAGCCATCCACGTAGTCCAGGCCTACCAGAGCCCAGTCGCCGGTGTAATCGGAGCCGGCCTGGTTGTACCAGTAGTTGGCCTTCTCCAGCGGCACATACTCGCCGACGCCGTAGCAGGCGTAGACCGTCATGTCGCCGGTGACGAGGATCTCGGTGCCCTCGAAGTACACGGCACTCACCGTATCCCAAATACTGATTTCGTCAGCGCTCTCCACGGGGCAGTCGACCCAGAAGAAGAACTCAGCGTCTTCCACTGTGGCCTCGCAGGCCTCGAAGGTGTAGGTGTCGCCGGTCACAACAGGAACTTCCACGGTGCCGTCGGGAGTCACCAGGGTGATGGTGGCATCCACGCCCACATCAAAGAGATAGGCAGTCGCGTCGGTCTCGTTGGTGGCGTAGTCCAGAGCGGCAACGGTCACATAGTCGTAGCCGTAAGCCATCAGCTCGGATACGTCGAAGGTGGCGGTGAAGCCAGCGCCTTCCTCGTCGGAGGAGAAGGAAGCAACATCCAGGGTTTCGCCGGAGTCATCGCACAGGGCGATGTTTGCCAGGTAGCTTTCGTCGGAGGCGGTGACGGTCAGGGTCTGAGCCTCTTCGTCAAAGATGATGTCCTCAATGACAGGCGCGGTGTAGTCGACCTCGCAGTCGAAGCTCAGGATGTCCTCAACGGGGGTATCACCGTAGGGCAGAACCGCGTCAAACTGAACAGTGACCTTGGTGCCGGAGGGCACATAGTTGCCGTCGGCATCGGTGCCGTCCCAGTAGTACGCGCCGGTGTTGCTCCATTCGGCATTTTCCTCGTCGTACATGGCCTTGGGCAGGTACTCGGTGTTGTCCTCAAAGTAGACATCGCCGGTCTCCTTATCGGTGATGGTCATGATCAGGTTGCGGCAGTTACGGAGCTGATAGGGGGTGATGTACATGCCGTTGGCATAGATGCCGTCGGCATCCGTATCAAAGGTGGAGAAGGAGATGTGCTCCTCATAGAACTCCGCATAGCCAAAGAGGTTGTCGCCCAGATACCAGACAAGGTCGGTAGGCACACCGTCGGACATCTGCGCGGTGAAGGCCATGTTGGGAGAGGTGTAGAACTCCAGCACATCGGTGAAGCTGGCCTCATAGCCCTCGACGCCATAGTTGGTCTCGTACATCTCTGCCAGATAAGCGGCGTAAGCCTGGCCATCCTCGGTGGCGTTGAGCCAGTACTCAGCGTCGATGACGTCACGGAAGTCAACAGATTCCAGGATGTCGCCGTCGGTCCAGTCGCCGTAGAAGGTCAGCATGGTGGCATGGGTGGTGTAGTAGACATGGGGCTCCAGAGCGTCCTCGCCGGCGTAATAGACCTTCTCACCGGACTCGGTGTCGATCACAGCCTCATAGGCTCCGGTATCGCTGTTGTAGCTGACCAGGTAAGCACCGTCAGCGTCAAAGAGATACGCATTTTTGTCGGCGTCGTACCAGAGCACTTCGCCGTCGTCGGTAGCGTCTACATTATCAAAGTACACAAAGCCCTCGACATAGTTGCCGTTGGGGAAGATACCGTCGAAGTCGTCCATGATCTCTTCGCTGAGCTGGATGTCCACGGTGACGGTGACGGTCTCGCCATATTCGACCCAGAAGCCGTTGTTGACGCTCTCGCCGGCCACAGTGTAGTTGGCGGTGTATTCGCCGTCATAGAGGTATTCGGAGGTCAGGCTGTTCATGTACAGAGGCTCGTCCGACTCGATTCCATTGGCCTCATAGTAGTCATAGACCCAGTCATACATCAGGTCTTCGCTGGGAACGAGGAAGCTGTCGTCGCCCTCATTCTTGACCGTTACATCAAAGGTGTAGTGGCCGGTCTTTTCCGCATCATCGCCCAGCTCCTGGATGGGATCGAGGATGAAGGAAGAGCTATAGTAGGCATCCGCTGCGGAATAGGCATTGGCAAGGCCTGCGCCCTGCTTACGGGGAGAGTAGGGATAGCCGTCCCCGTCATAGAGGATCTGGGCAGTGCTTTCCAGCAGAGCCTTGGCACGTTCGGCCTTCTCGGCCTTGGTCAGGCTGAGCCAGTCGCCGTCCTCGTTCTTCGCGCCTCTCTTCTCCAGGAACTGAAGCACGGTGGCTACGGTACCTGCGAAGTTGGGAGAGGACATGGAGGTGCCGGACATGACTTCGTATTCGTCATCACCCGCGTTGCTGGCGGAATAGATCATGCCGCCGACAGAGGTAACGGTGGGATCCAACGTCAGGGACGGAGAGGTTCCCCAGTTGGAGAAGTCGCTCATGAGACCGGCGTTCTCATTAACAACGTATCCTTTTTCGCTGGGAGAGGAGACCTTCTTCTCTTCGGCGTTCATCAGGACATCCTTAGCGTCCAGATTTACGGAAACGGCAGGAATCTCAAAGGTCTCGATGGCCATGGCAATGGTGCCGGCCTGATTGTTGACGACGATGCAGCCGATGGCGCCGGCATTGGCGGCGTTTTCGACCTTCTCCTCGAAGGCGATGTCGCCACGGGAGACGACAGCGATCTTGCCGGTAACGTCAACACCCTCATAATCTTCGGCGTAGCCGTAGCTGATGGCGCCGTCCTCGTCGCCGGGCACGATCACATATTCCACGGCGTCCTCGTCTCCGAAGATTGCGAGCCACAGGCCGTCATCGGAGGAATCGGTATAGGAGAAGGAATACTCACCGACGACCAGGACGTTGGCAGGATACAGGTAGTTTTCCACAGAGGCGACGGACACGTTGCCCTCATAGGCAGCGGGGCTGGCGATGGTGCCGTAGTCCTGGTACTCCGGTCCGATGTAGCCCATGAAGGAATTCTTGGCCATGGAGTACTCGTTGCCGGCGGAAACGCAGACGACGATGCCCTCAGCTTCCAGGCGCTTGTAGATGTTGCCGTAGACAAAGGTCTCCAGCTCGGAGTCGTAGGTGAAGCCGTTCTGTGCGCCGATGGACATATTGATCACGTCCGCGCCCAGGCGGTAGGCGTCTTCCAGAGCCGCCAGATAGATATCGGAGGAGGTACCGCTCTGTGCGTCGTAGAAGATCTTCATGCCCAGGATCTGCGCGCCGGAAGCGGCGCCCAGGAAGGTATAGGCACCTTCCTCTTCGCTGTAGGCACAGCCGGCGGCGATACCGGCAACGTGGGTGCCGTGGCCGTTGTAGTCGGTAACGTCGTTATCGAACTCGGCGTAGTCATAGACGAAGGGGAACTTGGCGCTGACATACTGGCCGGGAGCGCTGGCCTTGACCAGGTCGTCCTCGGACAGCTTGCCGGTGGCGGCGCAGTTGCCGTCGGCATCGGCGAAGGCTTCGTGGGTCACGGTGAAGCCCGTGTCCAGAACGGCGATGACCGTGCCGCTGCCGTTGACGCCGTACTCGCCGTAGGCATCGTCAACGCCGGTGAAGAAGTAGTTGGAGGAAGCCATCTTGGTCTCAGGCTCCTTCTCCAGAACCGGCTCGGCATAGTGGTTGGCGATGTAGACCGCCTCCACGCCGTCAAGCGCAGCGATCTTCTCCAGGTCGCCGTATGCGACATCGGCGGAGAAGCCGTTGAGCAGGGTGGTGAAGTCCTTGACCAGCTCGTAGTCGATGCCGGTCATGGCCTTGCGGACGTTGGCATGCTGATTCTGCAGCTTGGCGCGGGTGTTGGCAGCCTTGTCGGTGCCGCGCACGGCTACGTCAGCCTCAGGGGAGCCTTCCAGCACCACGATGGCACGGACAACTTCGTCGTCGGCGTACTTGTAGGTGTTTTCGGACTGGAACTTCTCGCTCTTAAAGCCCTTTGCTTCCTTCAGGACAGCCTGAGAGCCCTTGGAGCCTGCGATTTCCGTGACCTCGGTCTTGTCTGCCGCGAAGGCGCCGCCTACGCAGGACAGGATCATGACCAGAGCCAACAGCATCGCGAGAACGCTCTTGAAGTGTTTCATTGGTTCGTCTTCCTTTCAAATATTTTTTGCCTGGGGATGGGGTATCGCATGGCCTTGCGGGGCGCTGCCGCGCACCGCTTTTATAGGTTTTTCTGCCCGCCGGAGGCCCTCTCCGCACTCCGGGAACAGATAGTTACACCTTATTTCCATTTTAGCAAACCTCTGTAAAAATGTCCATCAAAATTTAACAGTTTTTTTGCTTAAAATTCATTTCTTTAAAGCGGCAGATTTGTCTGAATATACAAATCACCTGAAAAAACATACAGACCCGGCGCGGATGCGCCGTGACAAGAAAAAGACCGCCGTCTGCGCTCAGGCAGCGGCGGTCTTTTTTTCATAGGATCTTACTTAATGATAATACCGTTTTTCCAGGGTGCGGACCATGGCCACATAGCTGTCGCGGCAATCCTCATAGCGGCCCTCCTGCAGTGCGCGGTAGCAGGGGCTCAGCCAGCGGCTGCGGATCTCCTCATAGCGCCGCCGGGGATCGTCGCACAGCTCGATGCAGGCCACGATGCCCGGGGCTTTGTCGTAATACTCGGCGATCAGGTCCCCGCCGCCGTGCTCCGTCAGCCAGCCGTCGCGGAAGGCGCGGAAGGCCGTCAGCTCGGCACAGTCGTCAGGCTTTCCCTCATGGGCGCAGACGGCGGTGGTGATGAAGCACCATTTGCGGCGCTTGAAGCCCGCCGTCAGCACCTCATAGTCGCCGGGGAACCACTCCTGCTTGGGAAAACGCTCCAGCCACTGCCGGTTCAGCTCTGAGCGGAAGGTATCGGCGCAGGCCAGGTTCAGCTTCTTGACCAGTGGCGTCAGGAAGATGGCCAGCACCACCCGGGTCTCAAAGAGCATATTGTCCCGGCTGGCCTTTCTCTGCCAGCGGCGCTCCGTCTGAAAATGGGCCTCCAGACCGTCCAGCAGATCAGCCGCCAGTTCCCCGGAAGCCGCATCGACGCCCTCGGGATGGGCAGCGGCACAGGCATCCAGCCGCCGCAAAATCTCCCGGTTTTCGTTTTCATAGGACTCAAAGGTGGTAAAAAAGTCCTTTTTCGTGATCTTCCTGTAGTGGTCCGGGTAACGGACCACCGTCTTGGGCAGGTCGGGACGCAGTGCCTCCCGCAGCCGGGTATACTCCTCCCTGTCGCCCTGGGCCGCCGTCAAAGCGGAGATCGGCAGCCTTGCGCCGCAATACATACAGGAGAATTCCTCCAGCTCTCCGGGGATCTCCAGGGGTTTTCCGCAGCTTGGGCAAACGCCCTTGATGAGTTCAGCCATGTCCTCAGCCTCCTTTTTTATATGTATTTTTTCATATTTTCCGCCGCCTGTCAACCGGGACGGACAACTTTTTTCAAACCGTTTACATTTTTTCGCTGTTTGCGGAAACAATAGGGAGGAAAGAGGCGATGAAATGCAGACGTTTTCCCTGCCCACGCGGCTGATCTTCGGTGAAAATGCCCTGGAGGCGCTGAAAGACGCCTCCCTCGGACGGGTGCTGGTGGTCACCGACCCCTTCTTTGAACAAAACGGTACGGCGGCACGGATCGCCGCCCTCTGCGGCGGGGAGAGCCGTATCTTCTCCGGCGTGCGTCCCGACCCGGATATGAGCCAGATCGCCGCCGGTGTCGCCGTGCTGAACCAGTTCGCGCCGGATACCCTTCTGGCTCTCGGCGGCGGCAGCGCCATCGACTGCGCCAAGGGCATCCTCTCCCTGGGCCAGTCCAAAGCGCGGCTGGTAGCCGTTCCCACCACCTCCGGCACCGGCTCGGAGGTCACCTCCTTCGCCGTTCTGACCCACAACGGGGTCAAATATCCCCTGGTGGAGGAAGGTCTGCGTCCTGCCATGGCGGTCCTGGACCCGTCGCTGCTGTCCAAGCTGCCCGCCGGGCTCATCGCCGACGCAGGAATGGACGTGCTGGCCCACTGTCTGGAGGCCGTGGCAGCGAAAAACGCCACTCTGTTTTCCGACGCTCTGGCCTTTTTTGCCTTTCAGACGGCGCTGAACGAGCTTCCCCGCTCTCTTGCGGGAAAGCTTGACGCCCGGGAGAAGGTCCACTGCGCGGCGACCATGGCCGGCATCGCCTTTGACCACGCGGGTCTGGGAGCCTGCCACGCTCTGTCCCACGCGCTGGGCGGCACCTTCCATCTGGCCCACGGACGGCTCAACGGCATTCTTCTTCCCCACGTGGTCCTGTTCAACGCCTCCTGTGCAGCAGAGCGCTATGAACGTCTGGCGGCAGCCTGTCACCTCTCCGGCACCCGGGGACTTTTGATGGCCCTGCGTCGGCTGCGGGCACAGCTTCATCTGCCCGGGAATCTGCGGGAGGCCGGTCTGGAACGCTCCGCCGTTCTGTCCGCAGCCGATGAGATCTGCGGCGCGGCGGTCAAGGACCCCTGCACCGCCGCCAATCCCCGCCCTGTGACCGCGGAGGACTACGCCGGACTTCTGCGCGCCGCCCTGTGAGCCGCGTCCGGCATCTTTCCCGGATACATTTTTAAATAGGAGTTGATTTTTTGATCCTCAAGACACTTCTCTTCGGAAAAACCTACGCCTTTCGGGACGTAAAGGACGTGCTGGCCAAGGCCAACGAGGAAAAATCCGGCGACAAAATGGCCGGTATCGCCGCGGAAAACGCCGAGGAGCGGGTGGCGGCCAAGGTGGTGCTGGCCAACCTGCTGCTCAGCGATCTGCGGGAAAACCCGGTGGCCCCCTACGAAAGCGACGAGGTCACCCGCATCATCCAGGACGACCTGAACGAGCGCATCTATGCCGGGATCCGCAACTGGACCGTCTCCGACCTGCGGGAATGGCTCCTGGCCGAGACCACCACCAGCGACGACATCTCCCGGGTGCGCCGGGGCCTCACCTCAGAAATGGTGGCGGCGGTGTGCAAGCTCATGAGCAATCTGGATCTGATCACCGCGGCCAAGAAAATGCCCGTCACCGCCCACTGCAACACCACCATCGGTCTGCCCGGCACCCTGTCGTGCCGTCTGCAGCCCAACCATCCCACCGACGACCCCGACGGCGTTATCGCCTCGGTTCTGGAGGGCCTGAGCTTCGGCGCGGGTGACGCGGTCATCGGCCTCAATCCCTCCGGTGACACCGCCGAGAGCGTCAAGCGCATCCTGACCCGCTTTGAGGAGATCAAGCAGCGCCACGCCATCCCCACCCAGACCTGCGTCCTGGCCCACGTGACCACCCAGATGAAAGCCATCGAGGCAGGCGCGCCGGCGGATCTGATCTTCCAATCCATTGCCGGCTCCGAAAAGGGCAACACCGCCTTCGGCTTCAACGGCGCGACCATTGAGCAGGCCCGCCAGCTTGTTCTGAGCCAGGGCACCTGCGAGGGACCCAACGTTCTCTATTTTGAGACCGGTCAGGGTGCCGAGCTGTCCTCCGAGGCCCATCACGGCGCCGACCAGGTGACCATGGAGGCCCGCTGCTACGGCTTTGCCAAGCGCTACCAGCCCTTCCTGGTCAACACGGTGGTGGGCTTCATCGGCCCGGAATACCTCTACGA
>CAMFZO010000012.1 GCA_946006895.1 uncultured Clostridia bacterium
AGCCGTTGCCAGCCCCGGTAGCGCGTGCCGTCGTAGCACAGCGTCAGGCGATAAGTGCGTCCTCCCACGTTTCCAGCTCCTCCATGGCTTCTGCCTTGGTGTCCGCCGAAAACAGAAAGCGTCCGTCGGCGAAAACCTCATAATGTCCTCTGATTGCTATAATATCCCAGCGCATACTTTTTCATCCTTTCGCAGCGGGAGACCGTTTCCGGCTCCCTCATTTGCGCTGAGTATAGCAAATTTACTGTCCAATAAATCGGACTGATGCTCATATAAGTGAAATTTTTCTCAGGAAAACGCCCGTTTTATCCTTCCGCGCTCAATTTTTCCAGGGCGGCAATGCGCAGACACAGGCAGAAGACCTCCATGGCCTGCTGCAGCTCCTCCACCGGCGGCAGACTGGGGGCGATGCGGATGTTGCTGTCGGCCGGGTCCTTGCCGTAGGGATAGGTGGCGCCCGCGCCGGTCAGGATGACACCGGCCTCCTTCATCAGGGCGACCACCCGCTTGGCGGTGCCGGGCATGGCGTTGACCGACACGAAATAGCCGCCCTTTGGCTCGGTCCAGGTGGCAATCTGCAGGGGCGCGATCTCGGCCCGCAGGGCGTCCAGAACGGCGGTGAATTTGGGGGCGAGAATGGCGGCGTGGCGCTGCATCAGGGCCAGAACGCCGGCCTTGTCCTTGAGATAACGCACGTGACGGAGCTGGTTGACCTTGTCATAGCTGATGGTCTGGTAGGTCAGCAGGCTCTCGTAGTACTTCTGATTCTCCCGGCTGGCGGCCATGACGGCAACGCCCGCACCGGGGAAGGTGATCTTCGACGTGGAGGCAAATTCGTAGACCATATCGGCGTTGCCCTGCTCCCGGCAGAGGGTCAGAATGTCGCGGAAGGGGACAAATTCGCCGTAGATCTCGTGGACGCAGTAGGCGTTGTCCCACATGAGGGCAAAGTCCGGCGCGGCGGGACGGAGGGCGGCGATACGGTCCACCACGGCGTCGCTGTAGACGATGCCCTCCGGGTTGGAGTATTTGGGGACGCACCACATACCCTTGACCGCCGGGTCTTTGACCGCTTCCTCCACCAGGTCCATATCGGGACCCTCCGCCGTCATGGGAATGGTGATCATCTCCATGCCAAAGGAGGCGGAAATCTTGAAGTGCCGGTCATAGCCGGGGGAGGGACAGAGGAATTTCACCGTCTCCTCCTGGCTCCAGGGACGCTGGGAGTGGAGCAGTCCGTGGGTATAGGCCTTGGCGATCAGGTCGTACATCAGGTTCAGACTGGCGTTGCCGCCGACGAGGATCTCCTCCGGAGCGGTGCCGAGAAGGTCGGCAAACAGGCGCTTGGCCGACGGGATACCGGTCAGCTCGCCGTAATTGCGCACGTCAACGCCGCCGTCCATGCAGTCGGCGGGGTCGGTCAGGACGGTCAGCATATCGCTGACCAGGTCCAACTGGGCCTTGCCGGGCTTCCCGCGGGCCATATTCAGGGAAAGCCCCCGGGCCTGGAAGTCCAGGTAGCGTTCACGGAGGGCGGAGAGCTCCTTTTCGCGCTCCGCAGCGGTCATCTGAGCATAGGGTTTCATTATCATTGCCTCCTGAAAATAAAGTCGGTCTGTGTTTATGAGGTCCGCAGGTAACGGGCCTCGCCGTCGTCGTCGGTGAGGAACAGCTCCCGGCCGTCGATGCGGAATTGATAGGATACGTCAAAGGGGGTCGTGCCCCCGGTGATGGAGCAGAGAATGCGGTTAAATTCCACCCGGTAGGTGCCGTAAATGGTGCCGGCGTCACTGCCCTGATAGGTGCCGCTGACGGTGAGGGAGCCGTCCTCGCCGAAGGTGATGGTCTCCGAGAGCATCAGCTTGCCCGCGTCGGCGCTGACCCAGACACCGGGCAGGTCCTGGGGGATCTCCAATTCGCCGGAAGCGGCGGGCAGCGTCTGAGGCGCTTCCGACGGCGCCTGGGTGCTGCTTTCGGCGGGGCCTGCCGCAGTCTCGCAGCCGACAAACAGCACGCACAGCAGAAGCAGGCAGCAAAGCAGATGTTTCATTCCTCGCCCTCCTTGAAAAACCGGCAGCGGAAGGCGTCCAGGCCGTCGGCTCTGACGCCCCGGACGTAGGTGCCGTCACTTTCCAGCGTCAGCGTTTCACCGGCAAAGCACTCCCGGTCGAACAGGACCTCCAGGCAGGTGCAGGGCCGCAGAATCATGGCCTCGGCATGGAGGATGTATTTGACGTTGTTGAGGTGGCCGTTGCTGTCGATCTCCTCCGGGGCGACGGTCCAGGAAAGGCGGTCCGGCAGCTTCTCCGGCAGAGAAAGATGGCGCAGGAAGCCGGTGCGCTCGGGGACGGGCGTGGGCAGCGTCCAGAGGGGCGTAATGGTTTTCAGGCTCCGCAGCTTCCGTTCCTCTGCGTCAGCCAGAACCCAGGTCTGCACCGCCGTGCCGCAGACGCCCCGGTCATCCAGGACGGTAAAGTCGCGGTGGCTGACGGCGGCAGTGGGCTTGCGCAGGAAGGTCTGCACCGTCAAACCCTCCGCCGGCATACGATGCAATGTCAAACGGCAGCGGGCCAGCATCCAAAGTACGCCGAATTCCGAGAGCATACGGTCGTGATCAATGTGGAGCACAACGCTGTGCGCGACGGCGGCCTGCTCCAAAGCCGCCATGACGTCGGTCAGAGACGACGCGCCCTGGGGACAACGCAATTCCAGAATTTCCTGCAAGGTAGTTCCTCCGATTCCGTTTTTGTTCCATATATTTTACCACGGACATTTGTCCGCGTCAAGAAGAATAAAAGAAGATCGGCGGCGCAGCGGAAAGGACTGCATGGCGGGGACACTTTTCGGGCCGAAAAAGACCGGGAGCTGACACTTCGATGTCAGTTCCCGGCCGTGTTTTCCGTGCGCCGTTCACGATCCGTTCCTTTCGGCAGGGCGGACAGAGTCGTCCGCCCCTACAGAGGCCGCTTGAAATTCTTGTGTGTTATAAAGCGCCAGGTAGTTTACAGGCGTTCAAAGCGCTTGGGTCCGCGTTTGCAGAGCCAGAGCCAGGACAGCAGCAGCCAGAGGGCGGCGACGGCGATGACCAGGGCGAAATAGACAGTGGCGCTCATGATGCCGCTCATAACCAAAAACAGGAAGCCCATGACGGCAAGAACGACAAAGAGCATGGTGGACAGCATGGTCACAAGGACCGACATACTCTGCTTGACGGGGACGGCCTCGTTGGTCCAGTCCAGCTTGGGCAGGAGCAGATTCATCATCAGACCGAAGACACCCGACAGCAGCACAAAGAGCTGAGGCACCAGCACCAGGGCAAGCCAGCCGGGAAGGTCGCTTTGCAGGACGATGCCCGCCGCCACGGACAGGAGCAAGGTCACCGGCGCGCAAAGACACAGGTGAAGCTGCAGCTTTGCCTTCAGGATCTTTCCGGCGGGGACCGGCGCGGTCCGCAGGATCCAGAGATTCTTGCCCTCCAGAGAGACGGACGGCGCGGTGACGATGTCCATGGAGGCCAGGAACGACAGTATGATGGAGGCGGCCAGGGCCAGCTCCGTGGGCGTCAGGAAAGAGAACACCCGCAGAAAGTCGCGGACCGCATCGGCGCTGAGCAGCAGCGCGACGGCGGCAATGACGCTGAGGATCAGCCCCAGGCCGCAGTTCATCATGTAGATGGCTGAGGAGGTGAAGCGCTTGAATTCCTTTTTCAGCAGGGCGGCGGAGAGGGTCGAGGGGCGAAGCTGCGGCGGTTCGGCGCCGCTTTTCTTCCTCCGTTTCGCCGTGCCCGTGGCGGTGACCTTCAGAAAGCTCCGCCCCAGGAGGTAGACCGTCAGGGCAAGGACCGCCAGACAGACGGCAGCAAAGCCCAGCAGCAGAAGCGGGTCTGCCGAGGCAATCCCCGCGCCGTACCAGTAGAACAGGAAGCCCCAGCCCATCATGCCGCCGGCAACGGCCTGATAGTTCTGCAGGAGCTTCTGCAGATAGGCGTTGGCGTTGAAGTAGACCACGAAGTAGACCGCCAGGAACAGCAGGGAAAACACCATGGTCACTAAGGTCTTGTTCCGTGCGCGGGCGGTCAGCCGTGCTAGCAGCCAGCCGATGAAGCAGGCCAGACCTGCGCTGCAAACGGGCAGCAGGAGACTGGCAAGACAGTAGAGGACCAGGGTCACGGCGTTGAACCCTGCGGCGGCAAACCACGCGATCCCGGCGGGGATCATGACAATGAGGGAGATCAGGTATTCCGTGCCCATGAGGACGGCCATACGGCTGAGGAAGATCAGGCGCGGCCGGATGGGCATGGACAGGAGCAGCTCGTTGTCCTTTGCCTCAAACAGCTCACTTTTGGCGGTGAAGGCCGTGAGGAAAAAGGACAGGGCAAAGGACATGAGGCCCACCAGGGCGAAGTAGAACCAGCGGAATTGCTCCATCGGCCAGAAAACCTCGGCCAGGGCGGAGAACATCATGTAGAACATGAAGCAGAACGCGCCCAGACAGTAAAGCATCAGCAGGCCAAAGAGGATGGCCGTGCTTTTTTTGCCCTTGCCGCCGCGGTTGACGCTGCGGCGGAACATACCCTGCAGGCGGATCTTAATGAGTTTCCACAGCATGGTCGTCCTCCAATTCCAGGAACACGTCCTCCAGGGACGCGTCGCCTCGGACCTCCTCCATGGTGCCGGCACGAACCAGCCTGCCGTTCTGGATGATGGCCACCCGGTCACAGAGCTTTTCCGCCACCTCCAGCACGTGGGTGGAGAAGAAAATAGCACCGCCGGAGCGGCAGTGCTCCTGCATGACCTCTTTCAATTCATGGCTGGCCTTGGGGTCCAGACCGACGAAGGGTTCATCCAGCAAGATGAGCTTCGGCTCATGGGAGAGGGCCGCGATCAGGGCCAGCTTCTGCTTCATGCCGTGGCTGAAGGCGGAGATGGGCTGGTCCAGTTGGCCCTCCAGCTCCAGCAGGCGTGTATACTTTCCAATACGCTCCAGACGCTCCTTCTGGCCCACGCCGTAGACGTCGCAGATGAAATTCAGATAGGCCGCGCCGGTCATGAATTCGTAGAGGTCCGGGTTGTCCGGGACGTAGGCAAGCTGCTGCTTGCAGGCCAGAGGCTCGGTGCGGATGGACTTGCCGCCGATGAGGATGTCGCCCTCGTCAAAGTCCAGAATGCCGCAGCAGGCTTTGAGGGTCGTGGTCTTGCCCGCGCCGTTGTGGCCGATAAAGGCGCACAGCTCGCCGGGACGGATGTGCAGGTCCAGATGGTCCACGGCGCATTTTTCGCCGTAGCGCTTGGTCAGAGCCTTGATTTGAAGCATAGAGAATCCTCCTTTCTCTGTATTAACATAGTAATACATGGCGGCGGGTTTGTCAATAGTACGGCGCATTGTTGCACGAAAGAGGGCAATTCCGCCTTTTTTGCGGCCTCGGGTGAGAGGGCGCATTTTTTTCGCCCTCCAATAAAAAATGTGAGGTGATCGTTATGAATCCGAATCTTCCCTCGGAAAAACGGCGCTTTGCCGCCGCCTATCTGCGCTGCTTTGACGCCGACGCCGCCGCTGCCGCCGTCGGACGCTGTGACGGCATCCGGCTGCTGGAGATGCCTGCGGTGCAGCGGGAGCTGGAGCTGCAGCGCAAACAGTGCGACGTGGGGCGGCGGGATGTGATCCGGCGGCTTGCCCAGCTTGCCTTCGGACGGGCCAACGACTGTGTGCGCCTGGTGCTGGAGGAGGCACCGGACCTGAACGGGCTGGATCTGAGCCTGCTGTCGGAGGTCAAGCGCAATGAAAAAGGGACCGTGGAGGTCAAGCTCATGGATCGTATCCGCGCCCTGGAGCAGCTTTTAACGGTGTGCAGCGAAAGCGCCGACTGCGCCGAGGCCTTCTTTGCCGCGGCGGAGGATGTGGATGAGATTTGAAGTTTTCCAGAAAGCAGCGCGTCGTGCTCAACTGGTGGCGTCCCGACAGCCCCCATTACGGTAAAGAGGCCGTCATCTGCGACGGCGCGGTCCGTTCCGGAAAGACCCTGTGCATGGGCCTGAGCTTTTTCCTCTGGGCCTGCTCCCGCTTCCGGGGGATGCGCTTCGGCGTCTGCGGCAAGACCATCGCCTCTCTGCGGCGCAACGTGCTCTCGGAGCTGCTGCCGAAGCTAAAGGCCATTGGCTTTACCGTCTCCGAACGGCGGACGGAGAACCTGGTGCGGGTCACCTACTGCGGCCACACCAATGATTTTTACATCTTCGGCGGCAGGGACGAAAGCTCCTCCTCCCTGATCCAGGGCATTACCTTTGCCGGGATCCTCCTGGACGAGGTGGCGCTGATGCCCCGCAGCTTTGTGGAGCAGGCCTGCGCCCGTTGCTCCGTCACCGGCTCGCGCCTCTGGTTCAACTGCAACCCGGAGGGGCCTTACCACTGGTTTTACAACGAGTGGATCCTGAACGCCGAGCAGAGAAACGCCCTGTATCTCCACTTTACCATGGCGGACAATCCCTCCCTCTCGCCTCAGATCCGGCAGCGCTACGCCCGGCTCTATTCCGGCGTGTTCTACCGGCGCTTCGTCCTGGGCCAGTGGGTGGCTGCCGAGGGGCGGGTCTACGACTTCTTCGACCCTGCCTGCGCGCCGCCCGTTCCCCAGGGGGAGTTCAGCAAATGGTACATCTCCTGCGACTACGGAACGGTGAATCCCGCCTCCTTCGGCCTGTGGGGTCTGCAAAACGGCGTGTGGTACCGGGTGCGGGAGTTTTACTTCGACTCCCGGCGGGAGATGCGCCAGATGACCGACGCCGAATACGCCGACGCTCTGGAAGCCCTCGCCGGAGACAGGCCCATCGCCGCCGTGGTGGTGGATCCGTCGGCAGCCAGCTTCCTGGAGCTGCTGCGGCGGCGGGGCTGGAGGGTGAAAAAGGCCGAAAATGACGTGCTCTCCGGCATCCGGCGGACCTCCGACCTGCTCAAAAGCGGCAAGCTGGTCATCTGCGACACCTGCGCCGACTGCCTGCGGGAGATGGAGCAATACGTCTGGGACGTCAAGGCCGGAAAGGACGCGGTGAAAAAGGAGCACGACCACGCCATGGACGATATGCGGTATTTCGCCGCGACGGTCCTGTCCGACGGCGGCTGCCCTGTCGCCGCCTGCTCGGTGGAGAGGAGGTAAACGGGGATGATACACTGCTGCGATTATCAAATTTTTGGAAAGGAGGTTTTCTATGAAACGCAAGCATCCTGAACGGACGGTGGAGGCGGCGGTCACCCAGCTTCGCGGCGGTCAGGGACACCCCTTCGGCTCGCTGAAGTCCTATGTACCCCTCTGCGGCACGGAATTCCGGCTCTACCGCTCCATGCGGGAGGCCCTGCCGGTGCTGGACGCCGCCATCACCAAGCTGGTGCGTCTGGTGGGCGGCTTCACGGTGACCTGTCCTCAGGGACAGGAGGGCCTGCAGCACTTTCTGCGGACGGTGCCCTGCGGCCGCGCCCAGTTCGGCATCCACAGCTTTCTGTCGGCCTATCTGGATTCCCTGCTGCTCTACGGCAGGGCCATCGGGGAGATGGTGGTGGCGGGTGGGCGGCTGGCGGCCCTCTGCTGGGGCGATGTGTCGATGCTGCAGATCGAGGAGGGCGCAAGTCCTCTGGATGTCACCATCTGCGGCCCGGATGAAAGCGGCTGCCTGCGGCCGCTGCCCTATCAGCACCTGCTGCTTCTGACCACCCTCAACCCGGAGCCTGCCAATCCCTACGGCGTCTCCCTGCTGCGAAGTATGCCCTTTTTGTCGGACATCCTGCTGAAGATCTACCACACCCTCGGCGTCAACTGGGAGCGGGCGGGCAATGTGCGCTACGCGGTGGTCTGCAAGCCTACCGGCGACAGCTTTGAGCGCACCGCCGCCGCCAGCCACGCCGAGACTATCGCCAGGGAGTGGTCGGCGGCCATGCAGGATTCCAAAAACGGCGTGGTGCGGGACTTCGTGGCCGTGGGCGACGTGTCGGTCAAGGTCATCGGCGCTGACGGCCCGGTGCTGGACTCGGAGATCCCCGTGCGGCAGCTTCTGGAGCAGTTGGTGGCAAAAACCGGCCTGCCGCCCTTCCTGCTGGGGCTGAGCTGGTCCAGCACCGAACGCATGAGCCGTCAGCAGGCGGATCTGCTCACCAGCGAGCTGTGGGCCATCCGCCGCGCCGTGGAGCCTGTCCTGGAGCGCATCTGTACCCTCTGGCTCCGGCTGAACGGCTTTGCCTGCACCCCCACCGTCGTCTGGGACGAGATCAGTTTGCAGGATCTGACGGAGGAAGCCCAGGCCGGTTACGTCCGCGCCCAAACCGCTCAGTTGGAACGGGAAATGAACAAGGAGTGATTCTTTGAACATCCAAAAGGCTGCCGCTGTGACCGCCTCGGGTCAGCCCGACGAGGCACAGCTGGCGAAGATCAACCTCTATTCCAAAACGCCGCTCAAGGCCGGGGAGGTCTACTGCTTCAGCGTGCGGCTGTGCGACGACCTGCCCGACCGGGACTATGAGCGCTTCGACACCGCCGCCCTGCCGGTTTTGGCGGAGCTCTTCCGGGGAAAAACGGGGATCGCGGACCACGACTGGTCGGCTGAACGCCAAATTGCCCGTATTTTTGACACGGAGGTCCTCTCCGAAAACGGCGTGAGCTATATCCGTGCCCACTGCTATATGCTCCGCACGGAGAAAAACGCCGACCTCATCTCCGAGATCGAGGGTGGTATCAAAAAGGAGGTCTCGGTGGGCTGTGCCGTCCGGCGCACGATCTGCTCCGTCTGCGGAAAGCCCTACGGCACCTGCGAACACCGCAAGGGTCTGGACTATGACGGCCGGACCTGCTATGCGGTTCTGTGCGACCCCGCCGACGCCTACGAATTTTCCTTCGTCGCCGTGCCTGCCCAGAGACAGGCCGGTGTGCTGAAGCGCAAAGGAGGTGTGTGCATGACATTGCAGGAGCTTGTCACAAAATCCGGCACGCCGGAGCTGTGCGACCGCCTCAAGGCCCTGGAGGAGGAGGCCCGGTTCGGCCGCGAGTGCCGGGAGACTATGGTGGCTGAGACGGTGGCCCTCGGCCTGCTGCTGGATTTCGGGGCCGATGAGGCCACCTTGCAGAAGGCCTTTTCCGCTCTGGACAGCCGCCAGCTTCGGACGCTGAAGGCCGCCATGGCCCAGAAAGCCGCCGTTCTGTTCCCGCCGGAGGCCCAGCTTCCCCGTCCCCAGAGCCTGCCCGCCAGGCTGGAGGACGCCTACATTATTTGATGAAATTACGGAGGTAAAATTTATGTCCATCTCTTTTGAGTCCATCGGCCAGCAGTGCGTCACCACCGCGGCCGCAATATCCCTTGTGACCGGCGCGGTCTGCAAGTTCACCGGCAACGGCACCGTGGCAGCCTGCGCCGACGGCGACCCCATCCACGGCTTCGTGGAGAACATCCGCGGCAAGAACGCCACCGTCACCGTCCGCGGCTTCGTCACCGCCGCTTACAGCGGCACCGCTCCCACCGTGGGCTGGTGCGCCCTTGCCGGCGCGGCGTCCAACAAGGTCAAGGTCCTGACGGGCGCAAAGGAATACCTGGTGGTCAGCGTGAACACCACCAAGAACACCGTCACTTTCCTGCTGTAAGCAAAGGAGGCAGCGTATATGGCATTTGATAACATTCGTCTGGAAAAAGGTATGTACCACGAAAGCGGCAAGTCCTTCTCTCAGGTCCTGGAGGGCCTGGATCCCTCTGAAGCCTATCAGGGCACCGCCCTGGAGGGCACCGACGCCTTCCAGCGCCAACTCAAGCGCTTCGGTATCCGCGCAAAGGGCGCCGGGTCCGACACGGTGGAAAAATTCTTTTCCACCTTTGAATCCGCTGTCCTGTTCCCCGAATTCATCTCCCGGGTCGTCCGTCAGGGCATGGAGGAGAACAATATTCTGCCCTCCATCGTCGCCACCGTCACCGACATCGACGCCATGGACTACCGCAGCATCTACTCCGTCCCCTCCGACGACGAGAAGTCGCTGATGGACGTGGGCGAGGGCGCTTCCATTCCTTCCACCACCATCCGCAGCAAGGAAAACCTCATCTCCCTGCACAAGCGCGGCAGAATGCTGGTCGCCTCCTATGAGGCCCTGCGCTTCCAGAAGCTGGATATGTTTTCCGTTATGCTCCGCCAGATTGGCAGCTACATCCATAAGCTCCAGCTTGCCGACGCGGTCAACGTTATGATGAACGGCGACGGTAACGGCAACGCCTGCGAGGCTTTCTCCGTTGGCGCAGCGCCCATTGGCGGTACGCCGGGCGTCCTCGGCTATGATCAACTGGTGGAGTTCTGGGCTCAGTTCCATCCCTATGAGATGAACACCATGCTGGTCAGCACTGCCACCATGGTCCGCCTCCTGCAGCTTGACGAGCTGCAGAATCCGCTGACGGGCCTGAACTTCCAGGGCACCGGCAAGTTCGCCACGCCTCTGGGCGCTGAGCTGCTGCGAGCGGAGGCCGTCGACAGCGACTGCATCCTTGCCTTTGACCGCCGCTATTCCCTGGAAATGGTCCGCGCCGGTGACGTGTGCGTGGAGTATGACAAGCTCATCGACCGCCAGCTCGAGCGCGCCGCCATCACCTCCATCTGCGGCTTCGGCAAGATCTGCGCCGACGCCGCCAAGCTGCTGGAAATCTGAGTATGAGCAGCAACAGCATTCAGATCCGCAACCTGGCCGGTCTGTTTATGGACACCATGGACGAGGATCGGTTCAACCTGCTGTCGCTGACCTGTGTGGCGGTGGAGCAGGAGATCCGCGCACGGCTGCGGCCCGATGTGGACACGTCGGAATGCAACGATGTCATCGTCCTGGCCTCCGTTTTGCTGGCGGTGGCGGCCATGCGGCAGTTTGAGGAGGGGAAGCTGGCCGATTTTACCGCCGGAACGCTGAAGGTGAGCTTCGACAACGACCGCTCGGCACCGGTGCAGATGGCCATGCGCCTGATCGCGCCCTGGTGCGCAGACCCCTTTGCCTTCCGTGGGGTGGCGGAATGAAGGACCTGATCCTCAAGCTCATCAACGACTACGGCACCGACGCCATCGTGACCACAGGCACCATCGGCCACGTCACCAAGGTCTTTTTCCAACTGGTCACGTCCAAAAGCTGGCAGAACATGGAACGCATGGTGGAAACCGGCGGCGTGATCCCCCGGGGACAGTACCTTTTTATCGCTCCGCCGGAGGTTGCTTCCATGTCCGTGGAGTGCCTGATGGTGGACGGGAGGGCCTATACGGTCCGACGGGCAGACACCATCCGCTACCGCAATGAGCGCCTGTTCACCTGGGGGCTGTGTGTGGAAGGAGGCGAAATGGATCCGTGGGAGGAATAAAAGAGAGCATCTATCAGCTTCTCACCAACAGCGGGTTCCACTGCTTGACGGAATTTCCGACAAACAGACTGCCCCGGCTTGTGGCTCCCATGATCGCCGTCGGCGTGAAGTCGACGGAGATCAAGCCCGCCGCCGTCGGAGGCTATCTGGGGGCAAACGACAATCAGGAAGCCTGTATCGGCTTTTTGGCCGCCACCACGGTCCGGCTTGACGTCTATGTTCCCTATCTGAGCGGCGGAAGCTCCTGCGGCGAGACGGCCCGGGATGCCGTCCAGGTCCTGCTGGCGGGAGGCGTGGGGCAGACCCTCCGGAAGGTCCGCATGGACAATGTCCGCTTCGATGCCGACGCCGACTGCTACCGCTGCAGCGCCCTGCTGACCTTTGAAGCCCTGATTTTTCAGGTGGAAAGCGTGTGAGGTGAGAGATCATGGCCTATGAAGCACTTCCCCTGCCTGAGGCGTATACGGTCAGCCTCGGCAACAACCGCATCGGCATGCTCCGGAGCTTTCGCGAGCAGACGGAGCGCAAAGCCACGGCGGTCAGAGCCATTGGAGAAAACGAGGCAAGCCGCTGGATCCCAGGCGCGCTGACCTACCGGGTGCGGCTGGAGCGCCTGCTGCTGGATACGAACGTGATCGCAGACCCCCTGCTTCTCCACGAGCTGCATGGTTTTTCGCTGACGCTGACCGGCTGCGGCAGGACCGTGGCCTATACCGGCTGCGAGCTTACCTCCATCACGCGCCGCTGTCAGGCCGGCGGCGATGTGGTGGAGGAGGCGGAGCTGGTCGCCGCCGGACGCACGGAAAGCACGTCGTCTGCATCGTAGAAAGGAGCAAGCAATGACTGCACTGCAATTCGGGACCTTTACATGGCCCAACAACCCGGAGACCTTCCGTATCGTCTACGCCCGGGATCTGGACATCAAGGGCGATAACAACGGCAGGTGGACCGTGACCAACCACGGCAGGATGGGCCGCGTGTTCCTCTGCGAGGGTGTGTTCCACGGCAACACAGCCTACAACAGCATTATCAGTCTGTCCAACCTGTTCGTCACCGGCGGTACCGGCACGCTGAAGCACCCCCACTGGTCCGCCGTTTCTGCGCTGATGACGGATCTGGAGGTCATCGAGGAGCCAGCCGAGGACCTGGTGCGCTACAAGATCAAGTTCCTGGAAATGCCGTAGGACCGGCAAAAAAGCTGCTGCAAGGCGAAAACCTTGCAGCAGCAATTTTTTTGCAGTGGAGCCGTGCTCAGTGCAGGAATGAAAAAACATCCGGATTCCAGCCGGCTTCCCCGATGATGTCCGCCGTGCCCGGCAGGTCCAGATACCACTCGCCGCCCACGCAGATCATCATCAGGGGAATGTAGTCCTCCGTCAGAGAGCGGTTGGGCAGGGCGATGTCCACATAGACCAGGGCGGCTTCCTCCACGTAGCCCTCGTCGGTGTCGAAATACATACCGTAAAGCTCGTCGATATCCTTGACGGCAGCGGCGTCCAGAGGCTCGGTGCTGATGATGCGGACCCTGGCGTCGGAGAGGCCCAGGTCCTCCGAGACATACTCCCGCACCGCAGGCGGCAGCATATCCAGGGTCTTGTTGAGGTCAAGGGCAAGGACGGCGTCGCAGAGGTCGTCGGCGGCATGGGAGGCGCCGGAACCGGAAAAAGAAACGGCCAGGACCAAAATCAGCGCCAGAATACACAGCGCAGCAGCGGCCAGAACGATGGCGCGGCGTTTTTTTGCCGGGTCGGGGCCGCCGGGACGGTTGTTGGGTCGGGCCATCGCCGCCCCGCAGGAAGTGCAGAACTGCACGTCAGACGGATTGCTCGCGCCGCATTTGCTGCAAATCATGGTGGTGCCTCCTGTCGTATTTGCCTGAATTTCCACATTGCCGGAATGTTCCGTGAAAGCGCCTGTTTTCAACGGTTTTCACGGGTTCCGGATATTATTTTATTACAGGGCACCGGGTTTGTCAAGCCGACGCTTGCAATCACGCGCTTTTCTGATATAATTATTTTGAGGGCTTCCGATCACAGAAAGGCGATCTGGCACAGCACCATGGCCAGCACCGGCAGCGCCGCGCCGGTCAGGAGCTGGGCGGCGGAATGGCGTCCCAGGCAGCGGCTGGACCAGAAGATGGAGGGCAGCAGGAGATAGCCGGCCAGAAACCAGGGGCTGACAAAGGTGGCCAGCATGGCAAGAGGCCCGGAGCAGCCGCAGGCATGACCGCTGATCTTGAAGCCCGTCAGGGTGCCGATGCCGATGGCGACGCCGGAGAGAACATAGGTGCCGTAGAGAATCAGCTCTGTCGCCGCGCCGTCAAAGAGAAGGGCGAACAGGAATCCGCCCACATAGCCAAGGACGGAGAAGACCACCGCCAGGTTCCGCTGACCGTCGCGGCCCTTTCGCCGCAGGGCGGGGATCAGGGCGGCGATGGGATAGGCCAGCAGAGGCAAAGCGGTGAGAAAGCCCAGGGCAAGGGCAAAGTGGACCGGGGAGGCAAAGCTGCCCGGCAGAAGCAGATAGAGAAAAACACACAGCAGCGCGGCGAAGATCGGCGGCGCGGTCAGAATACGAACAGCTTTGGCAAAGATTTTTTTCATTCTTTTCATGAGATTCCCTCCCAAACAGGCTGCCCTAACCATACACCCGCGGCGGGGAAAAGTCACGCCACGGTTTCTGGCCTGCCCTCCACGGCGCTGAGAACGGCACTCTACTGACAGTAGAGTTCAGTATTTGCAATGGATTTGAGGTTTTTTGATGGAAGAACAGGAAGCATTGCTGCGGCATCAGATCGCAGAGAATATCGCCTATTACCGGCGGCAAAACGGTGACACCCAGGCGGACCTGGCGAAGAAACTGAATTACTCGGATAAGTCCGTTTCCAAATGGGAGCGGGCGGAGGGAACGCCGGACGTGTTCGTCCTCTGGCGGATCGCCCAGCTTTACGGCATTGCCGTGCAGGACCTGCTGGGCGAAAAAAAGGTGCCCAAACCGGGAGGCAGGCGCATTTTGATCCTGCTGCTGTCGGTGGGGCTGGCCTGGCTGACGGCGACGGTGCTGTTTTGCGCGTCGAAAATGTCCGGCCTGCTGGCTGACCGTGCCTGGCTGCTGTTTATCTACGCCCTGCCGGTCAGCGGCGTCATCTGCACGGTGTTCACCAGCCTTTGGTGGAGCAGGCTGACGCAGTTCCTCTCCGGGACATTGCTGCTGTGGGGCGCGGGCTTGAGCCTGGTCTTGTCGCTGCATCTGCAGTCATCCTTTTTGCTGTTCGTCCTGTGCGGCGTGCTGCAGGTGCTGCTCATTTTGTTTTTCCTGCTGAAAAAGAAAGGATAGAGAGACAATGCTGAAAGAGAATGTCATGCGCGACTATATCGCTATTTTAAGCGAGGAACTGGTCCCGGCCACGGGCTGCACCGAGCCTATCGCCATCGCCTACTGCGCCGCCACCGTAAAAAAGCTCCTGGGGAAGCTGCCCGAGCGGGTGACGGCCACCGTCAGCGGCAACATTCTGAAAAACGTCAAAAGCGTGGTGGTCCCCAACACCGGTGGGCGCAAGGGCATCCGTCCCGCCATTGCTGCGGGCATGGTGGCAGGTGACCCGGACAGGGATCTGCAGGTCATTGCGGACCTTCCTCCGGAGGCCCTGACGGCCCTGGATGACTTCCTGCGCACGGCGGATATCGACGTGATCTGCGGAGAGTCCCCCTGTAAGCTGGACATCGACATTCAGGCTGTTGCCGGAAGCCGGTCGGCGCGGGTACGCATCACCAATCACCACACCAACATCGTCCATATGGAGCGCGACGGCCAGGTCCTGCGGGATCTGCCGGTGGTGGACGCCGCCGAGGAGCATATGACCGACAAGAGCTGCCTCAACGTGGAGGACATCGTCCGCTTTGCCGACACGGTGCCGCTGGAGGCCGTGCAGGACTTGCTCCTGCGGCAGATCGAGCAGAACACCGCCATCGCCGAGGAGGGCCTGCAGGGTGCCTGGGGCGCGCAGATCGGACGGATCCTGCTGGAGGACTACGGCGACGACGTCAAGCAGCGGGCCAAGGCCTACGCGGCTGCCGGGTCCGACGCACGGATGAGCGGCTGTGAAATGCCCGTGGTCATCCTCTCCGGCTCCGGCAACCAGGGGATCACCGCCTGCCTGCCCGTGGTGGTCTACGCCAGGCACATCGGCGCGACCCGGGAGCAGCTCATCCGCGCACTCCTTGTGTCGGATCTGGTCACCATCCATCAGAAAAGCGGCATCGGACGCCTGTCGGCCTATTGCGGCGCCATTTCCGCCGGTGTGGGCGCAGGCGCGGGCATCTGCTATCTGCTGGGCGGCGGCTTTTCCGCTGTCGCCCACACGGTGGTCAACGCCGTAGCCATCCTCTCCGGCACTATCTGCGACGGCGCAAAGCCCTCCTGCGCGGCCAAGATCGCCGCCGCCGTTGACGCGGGCATCATGGGCTACCGGATGTATCTGCACCACCGGGAATTTCACAGCGGCGAGGGCATCGTTGCCGGAAGCGTGGACGATACCATTGCCAACGTCGGCCTCCTTGCCCAGCAGGGTATGCGCCAGACCGACCACACCATCCTGCGCATCATGCAGGACGGGGAATGTCTGTGAGTATACGGCTTTCCCGGAGACCGAAACAGTTTTTGCAAGGAGCAACACGATGAACGATAACCATTTCGCCCCGGAGCAGCCGGGAGGGGAAGCGGCCGGGCAGCGTCCGCCGGTACAGATGCCCCAGTATCCGCCGGTACAGATGCCCCAGTATCCGCCGGTACAGGCGCCCCAAGATCCGCCGACACAGGCGCAGCAATACCCGACGCCGCCGCAATATCCGCCCTACCGGCCTGCCTGGCAGACGACGCCTCCCTACTGTCCGCCGGTCAGCGGCGGGCAGCAGCGTCCGCCTTATTACTCTGCGCCCTATCCCGTCCCCAAGCCCAGGAAAAAGAGAATGTCTCTGCGTCTGGCGGTGGTTGCGCTGTGCTGCGCCCTGCTGGGAAGTCTTCTGGGAGGCGCGGCGGTGGGGCTTATCATGTACCGCGCCCAGAACCAGACCGGCGGCACACCGGCAGTTTCAGAGCAGAAAACGCCCTCTGCGGGTTCAGAAGCCCGACCCACGACGCCGCCCTCTGAGGGCGCAATGACCCCGGCGCAGGTCTATCAGGAAAACGTCGGGGCCGTGGTGGGCGTCTACAATGAGACTGCCGCGGGGGGCCTGTTCGGGCAGACCACGGAGGTCTCCAGCTCCGGCACGGGCTTTTTGATCTCCTCCGACGGCGAGATCCTGACCAATTACCACGTGATCCAGGGCGCCAGCCGCCTGACCGTGGCCCTCTACAGCGGCGCGGCTTACGAGGCCCGGGTGTTGGGCTATGAGGCCGAGAGCGACATCGCCCTGCTGAAGATCGACGCTTCCGGTCTGCCCACGGTGACCCTGGGCGATTCTGACAGCCTCTATGTGGGCGCGGAGGTCGCCGCCGTCGGCAACCCCCTGGGCGAGCTGACCTACAGCCTGAACGTGGGTTATATCAGCGCCATGAACCGTTATGTCTCCACCGACGGCACGTCCATCGACATGATGCAGATCGACGCCTCCATCAACCCCGGCAATTCCGGCGGCCCACTGTTCGACATGGGCGGCAGCGTCGTGGGCATCACCACGGCCAAGTATTCCGGCACCACCGCCACGGGGACCTCCATCGAGGGCATCGGCTTTGCCATCCCCATCAACGACGTTTTGGCGATCCTGGACGACCTGCGGGAAAACGGCAGGGTCCCCAACCGCGCCTTCATCGGCATCACCGCCTCCACTGTCGCCGCCGCCCATTCCGGCAGTGGTTTGCCTGACGGGGCCTATGTGGAATCGGTGACGGAAAACAGCAGCGGCGCTCTGGCGGGCCTGCAGGCAGGCGACGTCATCACCGCTATCAACGGCGTGAGCATCGCGGGCGTCGAGGACCTGTCAGCCGAGCTGAAAAACTACCGTGCCTCCGATACGGCGACCCTGACGGTCTACCGCAGCGGCAGGACCCTGGAGCTGACCATTTCCTTTGATGCCAAGCCGGAAAGCACTGCCGCCTCGCAGCCCACCGAGGGTACTGACGAAACCGGCGAGACTGCCGAGAGCAGCGAACCGCCCGAATCCACGGAGGACGGCTTCTCCTTCCCCTGGGAGGACTGGTTCCCGTAAGGGCGGGCTGCGATAAGGAAGCCCTGCCGCAGCCGTTCCGCTATTATATTATGTAATACAAGAATCGGATAAAAAGGGTTGAAACCTTCTTATCCGATTCTTGTATTGGTATGGGTGGAGCATCGGAAAACAGTCCACCGGACTGTTTTCTTTGCGGAGGAAAACCCGGCCCTTCCGCGCCACGGATAGCCGATCAAACCATTCGAATCCTTGCCGCTTGCGTAAAAAACAGCCGTCCCGGATGGGACGACTGTTTTTTTGGCAGCGGGTGAAGGATTCGGCGTGAGGTATGGGCGGAGCATCGGAAAACAGTCCACCGGACTGTTTTCTTTGCGGAGGAAAACCCGGCC
>CAMFZO010000013.1 GCA_946006895.1 uncultured Clostridia bacterium
CGACAAGCTGGTCAATGATGCCGCCGATGAGGAAGACGAAGATACCGCGGGACTGATAGCCCTTGACGGTCTCGACGGCTTCCTCCGCAGAGGGAGCCGCGCCAATCATGACGACAAAGCCGGGGATGTCGCCGGTGACCAGGGGAACGCCCAGCTCACGGACCTCGGCGTCGGAGAAGTGACCGTGGTAGACGGTGCCCTCATAGGGGGTCTCGCCGCGGGCGTACTTGCAGGCCTCGATAAGCTCGGCGGCAATGGCGGTGGCCACGCCGGAGGAGAAGATGGAGGCGGTGCGGTTTTCCCGGGTGAGCATGGCCTTGACATCGGTCAGGACGGCCTTAAGCTCACCGAGATTGGTGATCTTTTTGCCCAGATAGGCATAGACACAGGCCAGATAATAGGCCGTGGAGGGCATGTTGAGCGGCGCGGCCTCTCCCAGCTCGGCGACGACGGCATTGACCTCCGCCTCCGCCTTGGCGAACATCTCGTCCGAACCGCGGAATACACGTTCAAAAAGTGCCATATGTTTCATCCTTTCAGATCTGTTGGATTGTCGCGGCGGCGGCCGCCGCGTAAGGCTGCATGGGAGTTCCGTTCTATGGAGAATCTGCACGGGCGGACAGAGTCGTCCGCCCCTACGAACGGTTTTTGGAACTGCTTTTATAAATTCTAATCAGTGCGCGGAACGCACACCACACTTCTTAGTTCTTATACTAGAATCGGATAAAAAGGTTAAAAACCTTTTTATAGCGCCGAAGGCGCGTCAGATTCTGCATGAGACGGCACAGCGTGCGCCAGCACGATGTGAGTGTGCGAAGCACACGGGATTCTTGATTAAACTTTTTAATCAAGAATCAGTATTAGTTTCCCCTGTAGGGGCGGACGACTCTGTCCGCCCATCGTGCGCAAGGCGCACGATCATATATATACGGCGGGCGGGAGCGCTCTTACTTTTCGTCCAGCTTCGCTTTGATGGCGCGGATCTCCTCCAGCGCCGTGGGGGAGCAGTCATAGGGGGACAGGCCCTTCCGGTCGGCGTCGATGACCTCGGCGTTGTAGCTGATAAAGCCCAGCAGGTCCTCGGCGGGGATCCGGCTGCGGATGAAGTCCCGGTCGCTCTCGTCGCGGATCTTGTTGGCCACGACCTCCACGCGGGTGATGCCGATGTCCCTTGCCAGCTCCTTGACCCGGGTATAGGTCTGGATGGAGCGGGCACCCGGTTCGATGACCACGATGAAGCGGTCCATCATGCTGGCAGTGCCCCGGCCCAGATGCTCCAGACCGGCCTCCATGTCCATGATGACCACGTCATCCCTGCGGAAAACCAGGCTGGACAGCAGGGCCTTGAGCATCACGTGCTCCGGGCACACACAGCCGCTGCCGCCGGTATCCACGGTGCCCATGACCAGCAGCTTGACGCCGTTGACGTCCTTTGCCAGCTTGTCGGGCAGGTCGGACACCTGGGGGTTGAGCTTATAGAAGGTGTTGCTGTCGTTGGCGCCGGTGCGCTCCTTGGCAAGCTCCTTCATCTTGGAGACGGGAACGATGGCGTTGACCTCCTCCTCGCTCAGGCCCAGGGCAAGCCCCAGATTGGCGTCCGGATCCACATCCGCCGCCAGCACCGTGCGTCCCTCGGCGGCGTAGAGCCGCGCCAGGGTGGAGGCCAGAGTGGTTTTGCCCACGCCGCCCTTGCCGGTGATCGCAGCCTTCATGGATCAGATCCCCAGAGCGGCGCGCTTGGCCTCGATGCACTCGATCATCTTGTCGCCCAGCTTTTCAATATCGGTCTCGACGACGAATCTGGCCTCGACCCAATCCTTGACGCCGTGCTCACCCTGCAGCAGGGCGGTGACTTCCTCGCTGCCCTTGGTGTAGGGATCGACGCCCAGGAAGGTCTCGATGCCCGTGGCCACGACGTAGTTGCCGATGGAGACGGCCTTTTCGCTCATCCACTCGGGTGCGCAGCCGACAACGGGAACCTGGGAGATGTTGACGCCCCAGTCCTTGGCGATGTCGGAGGCCAGGATCATCATACGGGAAATATCGACGCAGGAGCCCATGTGCAGCACCGGCGGGATGTCCACCAGCTCGCAGACACGCTTCAGGCCCTCGCCGCAAAGCTCCTTGGCAGCCTTGTCCATCAGACCGGCCTTGGCGGCAGCCTGTGCCGAGCATCCGGAGACGATGAGGATGATGTCGTTTTTGATGAGCTTCTTCATCAGCTCAATATGGGCGGTGTCGGGACGGACCTTGGGGTTATTGCAGCCGACCATGGCAACGGCGCCGCGCAGAACGCCGGACTTGACCACGTCCACCAGGGGCTTGGTGGTGCCGGTGACGTCCACATGGCTGTTGGTCACGCCGTCGAGACAGCCCTTGATGGCCTCGACGGAGTAGCCGACGGTGGCCTTGGTCTTGAGCTGCGGGATATTGACCATGCTCTGGTCACGGTTCTTGAAGTTTTCAACGGCCATTTTCACGATGGCCTTGGCATTCTCTCCGGCGTTTTGGGCGCTGAAGCGGATAAACTCGGAGTCCGGCATACGCGCAATGGGAGAGGTGGTGATGAATTTCGTATGGAAGCACTTGGAAAGGGGCCCCAGTGCGGGGAAGATGCACTGCACGTCCACAACGATGGCCTCGCAGGCGCCGGTGAGGACGACATTTTCCTGAGAGAGGAAGTTGCCCGCCATGGGGATGCCGTGACGCATGGCCACCTCGTTGGAGGTGCAGCAGACGCCGGCGACATTGATGCCCTTGGCGCCCATGGACTTGGCATAGGCGATCATCTCCGGGTCGTTGGCATAGAAGACGATCATCTCCGACAAGGAGGGGTCATGACCGTGGACGATGATGTTGACCATGTCCTTTTCCATAACGCCGATGTTGGCGGTGGTGTCCACGGGCTTCGGCGTGCCGAAGAGGACGTCGGAGAACTCCGTGCCCATCATGGAGCCGCCCCAGCCGTCGGACAGACCGGCGCGCAGAGACTGACGGATCAGAGCCTCGGGCAGGGATGAGCAGCCCATGTGGGTCATGTGCAGGGACTGGGAGACCTCGCGGTCGATG
This sequence comes from uncultured Clostridia bacterium, assembly GCA_946006895.1. Classification (GTDB taxonomy): domain Bacteria; phylum Bacillota; class Clostridia; order Oscillospirales; family Oscillospiraceae; genus JAZOXB01. Next base: position 3,070 of record CAMFZO010000013.1, read on the forward strand.
GCGCGGGGCTCGATCTCGGCGTCATGCCAGAGCTGCTGGGTGTGCTCGGGAGCGCGCTTGAGGAAGCGCTGGACACCGAAGGGCTTGCCGTATTCCATCAGGCCGGTCTCGGCAACCTCGTGGGCCAGATCGTAGATGTCCTTGCCCTCGGTCTCGATGCCCCATTCGGTGGCGATGCGCTTGAGCTTTTCCGGGTCCTTGACGGTGTAGTTGCCGCCCTCACGGGTCTGGTAGAGGGTGTGGCAGATCTCGCGGCCGTGGTCGGAGTGGGTCGCCGCGCCGCCTGCGGTGAAGCGGAGGTAGTTTCTTGCGACAATGCCGTGGACATCACAGCCACAGATGCCTCTCGGGGCCTTGGGGGTGATGCGGCAGGGGCCCATGGAGCAGATACGGCAGCAGGTACCCGATTCGCCAAAGCCGCAGTGGGGGGTCTGGTTCTTGACGCGCTGCTGCCAGCTGTCCGCACCGACCTTTTTGCCGTTTTCCAGCAGGGAAGAGGTGGCCTCCTCCATCTGTTCCACGGTGATGTAGCGTTCTTGACTCATAAGTAGTGATCCTCCTGAAGATCCTCCCCCGGCGGGGGAGTTTTTTCCGCACGAAAGGCACGGAAAGCCCGCCGGAAGGCACAAAAAATTGACGATACCCGTGGGTGGTATCGAGTTCGTAGTTTGGACCGCCGGATGGGAGCGGACGAAAGCTGCGTTACGAAGGAAACGACCGCAAAACGGCTTCCGGACGCGTCCCCCCCTGGGGGTTCCAATTTTCCGCATTGATTTTACCAGCAAAGCATGGAAAAGTCAATGGAGGGAATGTCAAAAAACGACGATTTTTTCAGGGTTTTTCAGGGATTTCCAATAAATTCCATGTGACGGCACCGGGCAGGCGGAGAAGCCCCGCTGCGGAGGAACGCAACGGCTTCCGCAGCGGGAGGCCGCATACTGCGCCGCTTCCGGCAGGAAATTCCGTCCAAAGGGAAAATTTTTTCATTTTTATGTGGAATTTTCGGAGAAACTATAGTACAATGACCCGTGCTGCGCCGCCGACACCTTGCGTTTCTGAAAAAAGTGTGGAACCAAAACGGAAAAGCGACGACTAAGAATCAGTGACCGGTGAACAGTGAAAAGTGAATAGTGAATAGTGAACAAGTGATGTGTGCGCTCCGCGCACGGATCAGATTTACGGCGCGCCTGGTGGTCGCGCCCTACGCCAAGTATGGAATCTCTGCGTAGGGGCGGCACCCATAAAGGGCACGCCGCATCCGTAAGGCTCGTTCCTCGCCAACGGCTGCGCAGCTATCAGCCGCCCGTTGGAAAGCAGCCCCATACTATGCGGGCGGCTGATAGCCGCCCCTACGAATGTTTGTTGGAATTGCGTTAAAATGTTTTCATTCGTCTGCGAAGCAGACACATCCGTTATTCACTATTCACTGTTCACCATTCACTATTCACCATTCACTATTCACTATTCACCATTCACCATTCACCATTCACTGTTCACTGAACAAAGCAGCCCCTTATCAGCTTTTGTCAAAATATGCCGCGCCAAACCGGCAGCGGCGGAAAAATATTAGGAGGTAACAAATGAAAAAGATCATCACCCTGTTTCTTGCACTGCTGCTGGTGTTCTCCCTGACTGCCTGCGGCGCCGACAGCGAGCCGGAGGTCACAGAGCCTTCCACCGCGGAACAGACCGCCACCGTCCAGCCCACGGAAACGGAGGAAGCCACCGAGGCTCCCAGCGTTACCGAGGACAGCGCTTCTCCCGCGCAGACCCTCTTTGCCCAGTTCAAGGAAATGATGAACGGCGGCGAGGACCTGACGACGGAGGAAATGGCCAACCGGCTTATCAGCAACGAGATCATCCCCTTTGCTCCCATGGTCATGGCAGTGGAGCCGGGCTACCTCAACGGCTTTGCCGAGGAAATCACCGGCTTTGCCGAGGGCGCGACCTTCGGCCCCATGATCGGCACCATCCCCTTTGTGGGCTATGTCTTCCGTCTGGACGCCGAGGCCGATGTGGACGCCTTTGTGCAGACGCTGAAGGATCAGGCCATGCTCAACTGGAACATCTGCACCCAGGCCGATGAAATGCTCTGCGACGCGGTGGATCACACGGTGTTCTTCGTCATGAGCCCCGCCGGCTTCGAGGGATAATCCCTGCGAACCCCACAGCGGGCGCGGCCGCGAAAAACGGACCGCACCCTCTGTTTTTTGGTGAAAGAAAACCACCAGCCCGGTGGTTCCAAAAAGATTTCGCTATGTCGAGTCCCGCCGCAGCGGAAAGCCTCCCTCTGATGAGGGAGGTGGATTCGCCGTAAGGCGAAGACGGAGGGAGAGAAACAAGAAGAGAAAATCTCTCCCCCAGTCTTTTTGCTACCTGAAATGTAGGGGGCTGGTGCATACCACCGGCGGTGGTTATAATCAGGAAAGGAGGCGCGACCCTTGGTTTTTTCCGGCATCCCTTTTTTGTATTACTTTCTCCCGGCGACGATCCTGCTCTATCTGGCCGCGCCGCGCAAGCTCAAAAACGCCGTGCTTCTGCTGGCAAGCCTGGTGTTTTACGCCTGGGGCGAGCAGCGCCTCGTCCTCCTTTTCGCCGCGACCATCCTCCTCGGCTGGCTGCTGGGCCTGCTGATCGAACGGTTCCGGGAAAAGGTCTGGAGCCGGGTCTTTCTGTGGCTGTCGGTGCTGACGACACTTGGCCTGCTGGGCTATTTCAAGTACGCCGACTTCTTTATGGAAAGCCTGAACAGCGCCTTTGGACTGTCCCTGCCCCTGCTCCGGGTGGCGCTGCCCATCGGCATCAGCTTCTACACCTTCCAGATCCTCAGCTATACCATCGACGTCTACCGGGGCGACGTGGCCGCCCAGAGAAATCTCATTGATTTTGCCGCCTACGTCTCCATGTTCCCCCAGCTCATCGCCGGGCCTATCGTCCGCTATTCCGACATTGCCGGACAGCTCACAGCCAGGACCCACCGGCTGGATAAGGTCGCCTCAGGTGTCCGCCGCTTTTTGGTGGGCCTGGGAAAAAAGGTGCTCATCGCCAACGTGCTGGGGCAGCTTTGCACCCAGTTCCGCCAGACCTCCCAGCCGTCGATCCTGTTTCACTGGCTCTACGCCGTGGCCTTTATGCTCCAGATCTACTTCGACTTTTCCGGCTACAGCGACATGGCCATCGGTCTGGGCCGGCTCTTCGGCTTTGACTTCCCGGAGAATTTCAACTACCCCTACATCTCCAAAAGCATCACGGAATTCTGGCGGCGCTGGCACATGACCCTTGGCTCCTGGTTCCGGGACTACGTGTATATCCCCCTGGGCGGAAACCGCCGGGGGATCGGGCGGCAGCTTTTCAATATCCTCGTGGTCTGGATGCTGACCGGTCTGTGGCACGGCGCGGCGTGGAACTTCGTGCTGTGGGGCATCTTCTACGCCCTCCTGCTGACGGCGGAAAAGGTGGGGCTGAAAAAAGCCCTCGACACCCACGGCGCTCTGGGCCATGTCTACGTGCTGCTTGCCGTGCTGCTGGGCTTTGTCCTCTTCAACGCGGACAGCCTGGATCAGGCGGCACAGGATATTGCCGGGATGTTCGCTTTCGGAAAACTGCCGCTGTTCTCGGCGGAGGCCGTCTATTATCTGCGCTCCTACGGCGTGGTGCTGCTTCTGGCCGTCCTCGGCGCGACGCCCCTGCCCAAACGGGTCATTGCCGCGCTGTCGGAGAACCGGAAGCTCACACGGAGCTGGAATGTGCTGGAGCCGCTCCTGCTCACCGGCCTGCTGCTGGTGGTGACGGCCTATCTGGTGGACGGCTCCTTTAACCCGTTCCTCTATTTCCGTTTTTAGGAGGGGTGTGGCTTATGAAATGGAAGAATATCCTGACCATCGCCCTGGCGGCCTGTGTGATCTTCGGCTTTTCCGCCGCCGGTTTCCTGAAAGCGCCGGAGGCTTATTCCATGGCAGAGCGCCGCTCTCTGGCTCAGAAGCCGGCGCTTTCGTCCCAGCAGCTTCTCTCGGGCAAGTATATGTCCCAGTTTGAGGACTTTTCCCTGGATCAGTTTCCCTTGCGTGACAATATGCGCACGTTAAAAGCCGCTGCGAGCCGGTATGTTTTCCTGCAAAAGGACAACCACGGCATCTATGAGCACGACGGCTACTGGTCCAAGCTGGAATACCCCATGAACAGCGGCAAGGTGGCCCGTTCGGGGGACAAGCTGCGGGAGGTCTATGAGACGTATCTCGAGGGGACCGGCTGCAAGGTCTACCTCTCGGTGATCCCGGACAAGAATTACTTCCTGGCACCGCGGGGCGGTTATCCGGTGATGGATTACTCTCAATTGGTGGAAAATCTGCGGGAAAAGCTGGATTTTGCGGAGTATATCGACATTTTCGGAGATCTTTCTCTGGAATCTTTTTACAAAACCGACCAGCACTGGCGGCAGGAGACCCTCTCCGGCGTGGCCCGGACCCTGGCCGATGCCATGGGCGCGGAAATCTCCCGGAATTTCACGGTACAGGAGCTTCCGGTGCCGTTTTACGGCGCTTATTGCGGGCAGGCGGCCCTCAGGATGCAGCCGGACACGCTGTATTATCTGACCGGCGACCTGCTGGACGAGTGTACCGTGACCAGCTTCAATACGGGCCTGCCGACGGCCTCCTTTATGTACGACATGGAAAAGGCTTACGGGAAAGACCCCTATGAGATGTTCCTGTCCGGCTCCGACGCCCTGCTCACCATCGAAAATCCCAACGCCGCCACGGAAAAAGAGCTGGTGGTGTTCCGGGACTCCTTCGGCAGCAGTCTGGCACCCCTGCTGGCGTCGGGCTATTCAAAGATCACCCTGGTGGATCTGCGGTATCTGCAAAGCGGCCTTCTGGGCAATTTTATCGACTTTGAAAATCAGGACGTTCTGTTCCTCTACAGCACTCTGGTTTTGAACAATACGGTGTCGATGTAACGGAATCGAAAAGCCGGCGGCGAGAAGCTCTCACCGCCGGTCGTTTCATATTATAAGGTGCTTTTTATCAGAAGCGCTCGGTGTGGTAGACCGCGCCGTCCAGAGCTTTCCACACGGCGCTGTTGTCCTGCAGGACCATATAGCTGTGGGCGCTCCCCGCCTTCGGAATGGATACGGAGCCGGGATTGAGATACAAATTGTCATTTCCGAAGGTCTCCCAGGCCGGGACATGGGTGTGGCCGTGGAGCAGCACGTCCCCCGGCTGCAGCGGCGGCAGGGAATCCAGATTAAAATGATGCCCGTGGGTGGCATAGATCAGGCGCTCGCCGATGGGCAGGATGCAGTAATCCGCCAGGATAGGGAAGTCCAGGACCATCTGGTCCACCTCCGTATCGCAGTTGCCCCTGACGCAGAAGATCCGATCCTTTCGCGCATTCAGCATGGAAAGAACCTCTTTCGGTGCATAGTCCCGGGGCAGATCATTCCGCGGGCCGTGGTACAGCAGGTCGCCCAAAAGCAGCAGCCGGTCCGCCTGTTCCCGCTGAAGAGCCTCCATGAGCAGGCCGCAGTAGTACGACGAGCCGTGAATATCCGACGCGATCATCCATTTCATGCTTGTTTTCTCCTTACTTGTATTTATTTTGAACCCGTTGCGCCATCTGCTTGCCGAAAACAGCGGAAATAAGACGTTATTTCACACTTCATTTCTCGACCCTTGACATCAATACTACCGTCTCAACATGGCTGCAGCGGGGGAAAAGGTCGATGGCTTCGGCGCTTTGCAGGCGGTAGCCCTTTTCACCGAACAGCTTCACGTCCCGCGCCAGGGTCGCCGGGTCGCAGGAGACGTAGACCACCCGGTCCGGCGACATTTCCGCCACGGCGTCGATGACGTCCCCGCTCAGACCCTTACGCGGCGGGTCCACCACGATCACGTCGGGCCGGGTCCCTTCCGCCGCCAGGGTTTTGGCCGCTTTTCCCGCGTCGGCGCAGAAAAAACGGGCATTTTCGATGCCGTTGCGGCGGGCGTTTTCCTCCGCGTCGCGGATGGCCGCCTCCACCAGCTCCACGCCGATGACGGTCTTTGCCTGCCGCGCAAGGCAGAGGGTAATGGTGCCGGTGCCGCAGTAGAGGTCCAGGACCGTTTCCGTGCCGTGAAGTCCGGCGGCGGCGAGGGCCTTGCCGTAGAGCACCTCCGCCTGATCCCGGTTGACCTGGTAAAAGGACCGGGGCGAGATGCGGAACCGCAGCCCGCACAGAACGTCCTCGATGGCGTCCGTGCCCCACAGGATCCGCGTTTTGTCGCCCAGCACCGCGTTGCCCTTGCGGGTGTTGACGTTGAGCGCCACGGAACGCAGCTCCGGCAGGCCTTTCCGCAGGGCGGCGACCAGTTCTTTTTCCCAGGGCAGGGTTTCATCGTTGACCACCGGGCAGACCATCAGCTCACCTGTTGCTGCGGCATGACGGACAAAAATATGGCGCAGCAGCCCCGTATGGGTCCTTTCGTCGTAGGCGCTGATACCGTACCGCCGCGCCCAGTCGAGGACGATGTCCCTGGCCTTATCCGCCGCTTCCGGCTGGATCAGGCAGCGGTCCATGGGGATCAGATCATGGGTGCCCTTGCGGAAAAAGCCCGCTTCCGGCCCCTTTTTTCCGGGAGCCACCGGGAATTGGGCCTTGTTCCGGTAGCCCGTGCAGGTCTTTGCGCCTGTCAGCCCGACGCGGCTCAGATTTTGGCCGCCCAGACGGTTGAGGGCGTCCAGAACGCGCCGGGCCTTGATCTCACACTCGGCCTCATAGTCCATGTGCCAGAAATCACAGCCGCCGCATTGCTTGGCGTAGGGGCATCGGCGGTTGACGCGGTGGGGAGATTTTGTTATAATGTTCCCGATTTTTCCGTAAGCGCCGTGACTGCCGACATGGGTGATACGCAGGTCGTATTCCTCACCGGGCACGGCGTTGGGGACAAATACGGCGCAGCCCTCCACGCGGCACACACCAAGCCCCTCGCTGGTAAAGCCGCTGACGGCGGCGCGGTAGATCTCATTTTTCTGCATGGCATTTTCCCTCTGTTTCACGTGAAACATTCATACTGGAATCGGATCAATCAATCTCCGTTCGCGTTTCACACTTTATTATGATACCACATTCTTTGACCGACGTAAATGGAAAAAAGGTGATTTCATGCCGGGTTACGAAAATTGCACCCTCTGTCCGCGGCAATGCGGCGTCAACCGGACGGCAGGCCAGCTTGGCTTTTGCCGAATGCCGGGACAGCTCCTGGCTGCCAGGGCCATGCTCCATTACGGTGAAGAGCCGTCCATCTCCGGTGCTTTCGGCACGGGAGCTGTATTTTTCAGCGGCTGCACACTGCGGTGCGTCTACTGCCAAAACCGGGAGATCTCCGAGGGCGGCAAGGGAAAACCGCTGGATGCCGGGAAGCTGCGGGCAATCTTTGCGCGCCTCATTGACGAGGGCGCCCAGTCCATCGACCTGGTGACGCCGACGCAATTTCTGCCGGACATTCTGCCCGCCCTGACCCCCAAGCTGCCGGTGCCCGTGGTCTACAACTGCGGCGGCTATGAGCGGGTGGAGACCCTGCGGCTGCTGGAGGGCCTGGTGGATGTCTACCTGCCGGATCTGAAATACGCGGACAACGCTCTGGCGGCCAGGCTGTCCCGTGCCCCGGATTATTTTGAGACGGCGACGGCGGCAATTCGGGAGATGTACCGTCAGGTGGGCAGCGCGGTGATGGAGGCTGGGCAGCTCACCCGGGGTCTTCTGGTGCGCCATCTGGTGCTGCCGGGGCATCTGGACAATTCCCTGCGGGTCATCGAGTGGCTGGCGGAGACCTTCCCCAAGGGAGACGTGCCGGTGTCCCTTATGAGCCAGTATGTGCCGATGGGAGGGCAGGAGCCGCCGCTGGACCGCCGGGTCACCGCCGAGGAATACGCGGGGGCCGTCTCCTGGATGGAGCTGTGCGGCCTGAAGAACGGCTACGTCCAGGACGCGGCGGCAGCCACCACGGAATACCTGCCGGTCTTTGATTTTGATGGCCTCGAATAAGAGGCTTTTAGGCATATTTCACAAAACATTTTTCATCAAATTACAAAATTCCCGCAATTTTCACAAATTCAATGTTTGCATTTTGCGAAGAAGTATGATATAATACGATTGATTTCGGAGATTATTTGCAAGAACGGAGGGAGCGTATGGCCCGCGTCAGCAACAAACGTGAGGAGATTCTGACCTTTTTACGGGATTTCTCGGCCCAAAACGGCTATGCGCCCACCGTGCGGGAGATCATGCGGGCCGTCGGCCTGAAGTCAACGGCCTCGGTCTATTACCACCTCAGTGCCCTAAACGATGCCGGCCTTATCTCTATGGACGGCGGAAAAAACCGCACCATACGACTACCGAGCTCCGGCGGCATCCCGGTGGTCGGCACCGTCGCCGCCGGTACGCCGATCCTTGCCCTGGAGAACATTGATGGTTACCTTCCCTGGGGCGATGACAACGGTTGCTTTGCCCTGCGGGTCAAGGGCGATTCCATGATCGACGCGGGCATTCTGAGCGGCGATAAGGTCATCGTCCGGCCCCAGCCTACGGCGGAGAATGGCGAGATCGTCGTCGCCCTGCTGGGGGACGAAGCCACGGTAAAACGCTTGAGCCACAAGGACGGTCAGGTCTGGCTGCTCCCGGAAAATCCCGCTTATTCGCCCATTGACGGCCGGGAAGCGCAGATCATAGGCAAGGTCTGCGCCGTGTACCGCGAATACGGAAGATAACGAAAAGATCATGTTTCACGTGAAACATGGTCTTTTGTGCGCAGCGGAACCGGATTTTTTTGCGTACAAGAGGTTGCAAAACGCCGCTGCCTGTGCTATGATGGTCGGGAAACTTCCCGTGAGGGAAAGCACACGAAAGAAGGAGGGCGTCATGGGGAAAATCATTGCAGTGGTCAACCAGAAGGGCGGCGTGGGAAAAACCACCACGGCGGTCAACCTGACGGCGGCGCTGAACGCCCTGGGCGTGCGGGTGCTGCTGTGCGATTTTGACCCCCAGGCCAACGCCACCTCGGGACTGGGCGTGGAAAAACGGAACGTTTCTCTCGGCACCTACGAGATGGTCATTGACGAGGCCGCGCCGGAACGCTGCGTGGTCAAGACCAAATTTGGTGACGTGATCCCCTCCACCGCCGCTCTGGCAGGCGCCTCCGTGGAGCTGATCGGCCTGGAAAACCGGGAATTTCGCCTGAAAAACCAACTGGAACGCCTGCGCGATTCCTATGATTATATATTGATCGACTGCCCGCCGTCCCTTGAGCTGCTGACCCTCAACGCCCTGTGCGCCGCCGACAGCATCCTGATCCCGGTGCAGTGCGAATACTACGCTCTGGAGGGTCTGTCCGACCTGATGAGCACCCTCCGCGCCATTAAAAAGCGGCTGAATCCGCGCCTGGAGATCTTCGGCGTCCTGCTGACCATGTATGACGGCCGGACCAATTTCTCCAATCAGGTGGCCCAGGAGGTGCGCCGCCACTTCCCGGGCAAGGTCTTTGCGTCGGTCATCCCCCGCAACGTGCGTCTGGCGGAGGCTCCCAGCCACGGCGTTCCCGTCATCGCCTACGACCGCAGCTCCCGCGGCGCAGCGGCATATCTGGCCGTCGCGGAGGAATTCAACAGGAAAGGGAGATAAAAATGGCCAGCAAGCAAAAGGGTCTGGGGCGCGGTCTGGGCGCCCTGATCGACGACTTTTCCGTTTCCGCAGCCCAGGAGCAGGTGACGACCCTGCCGCTGCAGAAAATAGAACCCAATCCCAAGCAGCCCCGGCACACCTTTGACCCCGAGGCGCTGCAGTCCCTGGCCGACTCCATTGCCGAGCACGGCGTGGTCCAGCCCCTGGCTGTGCGCGACGCCGGCAACGGCTACTACCAGATCATCGCCGGAGAGCGCCGTTGGCGTGCCGCACGGCTGGCAGGTCTGACGGAGCTGCCCGTGGTGGTCCTGGACGCCGACGACCAGACGGTCATGGAGCTGGCCCTCATTGAGAATCTCCAGCGCCAGGATCTGAACCCCATGGAGGAGGCCGAGGGCTACCATGTCCTTATGGAGGAATACGGCCTGACCCAGGAGCAGGCTGCTGCCCGGGTGGGCAAATCCCGTCCCGCCGTGGCCAATGCCCTGCGGCTTCTGGCGCTGCCCGACGAGGTCCGCGCCATGGTGGAGGAGGGCACCCTCTCCGCCGGACATGCCCGCGCGGTGCTGACCCTCAGCTCCCACCGCCTGCAAAAGGCTGCCGCCCAGAAGATCATCGCCCTGCGGCTTTCCGTGCGTCAGGCCGAGGCCATGTGCAAGCGGATGGCCGCCGAGGAAAAACCGACAAAAGTCAAGCCCGCCTTCACCGTGGATTACGTGGGCGAGTGTGAAAAAGCCCTGACCAAGCAGCTTGGCCGGAGGGTCAGGATCGTCAGCGGGAAGCGGAAAGGCCGCTTTGAGCTGGAATTCTACGGCCAGGACGACCTGCAGCGTCTCTATGAGATCCTGCTGGCAATCGAAAATCCGGAGGACCCCCATGCCTGAAACAGAAAAAACAGAACAGACCGCAGCGGAGGAGCAGCTCACCCCGAAAAAGAAGCGCGCAATGCTGGAATATATGGGCATCATGTTCGCCGTGGCCTTTTTACTGGTGGCCGTTTCCCTCATCGTGAAAATGCATTTCATGCAGGATGACCTGGAGGCCGCCAATTACGGCGCGTCGGAGAACATCGCCGCCATGGAGAGCCGTCTGGAAACGGCCGACGCGGAAAGAGAGGAGGCCTCCCGCAGCGCCAAAGCCTCGGAGCTGCTCCTGCTGGCCCAGGATTCCTTCTACGCCGGTGACGAGGACGCCTTCCGCGCCTATATGGACGAGCTGTCGGAGAGCGCCGACGCGCTCACGGAAGCTGCGCAGCAGATTTATGAAGCTCTGCTGCAAGAGCTGTGATACATTACTAAAATATATAAATCTTCGGTTTTTCCCGATTTTCCCGGGAAACCGGTTGATAAAGCCGATTCAATCAAGATAGATCGGCGCCATAGGAGTGAAGCATATGTTAGACATCAAGCGAATCAAGGACGACCCCAACGGTGTCAAGGCCGGACTGCGGGCCAAGGAAGTGGACTGCGACGCCCAGATCGACCGCATTTTGGAGCTGGACGCCCAGCGCCGCGCACTGATCCTGGAGACGGAGAGCGGAAAGGCCGAGCAGAACCGGGTCTCCAAGGAGATCCCCATGAAAAAGAAGGCCGGCGAGGACGTGACGCCTATTTTCAAGCGCATGGCCGAGCTGAAGGCCATGATCGCCGAAAATGACAAGCGGCTGACGGACGTGGAGGCGGAATACCGGACCCTGATGCTGTCCCTGCCCAATCTGCCGGACCCGGATCTGAAGCCCGGCGGCAAGGAGAACAACGAGCCGCTGCGCTACTACGGTCAGCCCCATTCCTTTGATTTCACGCCCAAGCATCATGTGGATCTGTGCACGGACCTGGGCCTCATCGACTATGAACGGGGCACCAAGCTGGCAGGCTCCGGCTTCTGGGTCTACCGGGGCCTCGGCGCGCAGTTGGAGTGGGCGCTGTTGAATTATTTCATGGACTGCCACCTGCGCGACGGCTATGAAATGGTCATCCTGCCCCATATGCTGGAGTACCAGTGCGGCGAGACAGCGGGACAGTTCCCCAAGTTCGCCGACGAGGTCTATAAGATCGAGAACCCCACCGACGACCGGATGCACTTCATGCTTCCCACGGCGGAGACGGCTCTGGCCAGCCTCCACCGCAACGAAATTCTGTCGGAGGCCGATCTGCCCCACAAGCTCTTTGCCTACACGCCCTGCTTCCGCCGGGAGGCAGGCTCCCACCGGGCCGATGAGCGCGGCATGGTCCGCGGCCACCAGTTCAATAAGATCGAGATGTTCCAGTACACCCTGCCGGAGAAGTCCGACGAAGCCTTTGAGGAGCTGGTCACCAAGGCCGAGGAGCTGGTCAAGGGCCTGGGCTTCCATTTCCGCACGGTGAAGCTGGCGGCGGGGGACTGCTCGGCCTCCATGGCCCGGACCTACGACATCGAGATCCAGATCCCGTCCATGAACGGCTACAAGGAGGTTTCCTCCGTGTCCAACGCCCGGGATTATCAGGCGCGGCGCGGCAACATCCGCTTCCGCCGCGAGGCCACGGGCAAGACGGAATTCGTCCACACCCTCAACGGCTCCGGTCTGGCCACCTCGAGAATTTTCCCGGCCATGGTGGAGCAGAACCAGAGAGCCGACGGCAGCGTCGTCGTGCCGGAGGTCCTGCGGAAATACCTGGGCGGCCTGGAAGTCATCGGGAAGAAATGATCCTTAGCCGTGGCCGTATCCATCTGCACGTCGCTGTGCCCTATGAACCCTGTTCGTAAAAATCTTATATAAATCGAAAGAAAGGAGAAATGTAACATGGCAAAAGAGGGAAAGAAAAAGTGTAAGCTGCTGCAGGAATTTAAAGACTTTGCCGTAAAGGGCAATATGTTCGACATGGCCATCGGCGTCATCATCGGCGCTGTGTTTAAGGATCTTGTCAACTCCTTTACCAACAACATCATCATGCCGATCATTTCCATTTTCACCGGCAGCATCGACTTTTCCAGTTGGAAGATCACGCTGCCTTCCATCTTCGGCGACAAGATCGACCCGGAGACCGGCGCGGTGGTCGCCAACACTCTGAATTTCGGTGATTTTCTTTCCAGCGTCATCAGCTTCCTGATTCTGGCCTTTGTGATCTTTATGATGGTTAAGGGCGTCAACAAGCTCCGCGAGCTTGGCAAAAAGAAGGAAGAGGAAGAGGCGCCGGCAGATCCCGAGCCCTCTGCTGAGGAAAAACTCCTCACAGAGATCCGCGACCTTCTGAAAGACAAGTAAAATACCGAAACAGCCGCAAGCCCCGGAACGACATTCTGACCGTGGCCTGTGGCTGTTTTTGCTTGAAAGGGGGCTTGAAATAGGACAAATTGCGCCGTGAAAAACGGCGGGAGCTTTCGGGCTTGAAGGGGACGAACCTTGTAGACTCCTGTCGAAATTCGTGATTTTGCATAAAGTTGTCGATTTTTGTCGAGAGAAAATTGGCTATTTTCCCAAAAACTGCCTTGCAAAACCACGAACGGTATGATAAATTAAAACTACCGATTTTGCAAGATACGGAGTTCAAGGAGGAGGAATGAAAAAGTATGGAAAAAATGTATCGTGTCCTGCTTGCAAACAGCAGCGAGGCCTATTCACAGGACCTGTCTGCTGTGCTCAAGCAGTCCGACCGGTACGCAGTTGTCGGTACGGCGAATGACGGCCTACACGCCATCGAGCTTTTGCGCGAGACGAAGCCGGATTTCCTCGTTGTTGATACCATGCTGCCCCAGGCGGACGGCGTGGCTGTGCTGAAGGCGGCAAATGCTCTGGAAAAGAAACCGATGCTCCTGGTACTGGCGGATTTCATGACTGAGTTTGTGTCGAATCTGCTCGTAACGTTGGGAGTGCAGTATGTTCTGCTCAAACCCTGTACGTCCAGAGCGGTGCTGGAACGGCTGGACGCCATGCGCGACAGCCTGACGCCGAGGTCGCCCTACCTTCGTTCGCGGGAGGCGAACGTGGAGGCGATGGTGACGTCGATGATCCACGAGATCGGTGTTCCGGCCCACATCAAGGGCTATCAGTACCTGCGCGAGGCGATCATCATCGCTGTCAACGACATGGAGGTCATCAACGCCATTACCAAGGTGCTCTATCCGCAGGTGGCCAAGACCTTTGCGACCACGCCGTCACGGGTGGAGCGGGCCATCCGCCATGCCATCGAGGTGGCCTGGGACCGGGGCGATCTGGAGACGCTTCAGCGCTTCTTCGGCTATACCGTGTCCAACACGAAGGGCAAACCAACCAACAGCGAATTTATCGCGCTTATCGCAGACAAGCTGCAGCTTCAGCTCAAGCGCATGGAGCCGGTAGCGATATAGAGCATAGGCTCACGGCAGCCCAGAATACTGCCCCCGGATGGTGGAACAAGCCACCGCCCGGGGGCAGAATTTTTGTATGGGGGATACTTTCGTGGGGTGGACAACTCTGTCCGCCCTAAGCTGCCGCAGGCAGCTTCTTGACTAAGGGCTAAGAGCTAAGAGTGAATGACTGTGGTGTGCGCTCCGCGCACGATTTAAATTTTTTAGTGAACAGTGAACGGTGAAAAGTGAATAGTGAATAACGGATGTGTCTGCTTCGCAGACAAATTAGAATAACGGCACGGCAGAGTCGCCGTGCCCTACGGACACGAAACGAGCTTTCACTG